>VBPP01000005.1 GCA_005877365.1 Nitrososphaerota archaeon | reverse complement strand
CCGAGAATCCTTCAGCTACTACGCGACCATCCTATGCGCCTAACCGGCTCTCTTTTCTTGCCTGTACGCTTGAATCTCTTTCAGGACCGCCTTCTGGGTGGGCCTTCCCTTCCTTCCGTATCCCTCGTCAATTTCCTTGAACAATTCCCTCAGCTCGTCCACCAGCGGCTGTAGAAGCAGCTTCGTCATGATGAGCTTGTCCCCTATGCTGTAGACCGCCAACCGCGACTTGGGGGCTATCTTCAGTCGCCGCCGCAGCTGGAGAGGGATGACGATCTGACCCTTCGTCCCAACGGCTATATCGCGCTCGCTTTCCAACTATTTTGACCCGGTATGACTTGCATACTCGGAGTAGAAATGGATTTGCCAGCGCTTTCTGCACTCTCCAATCCGTCCTTCGTCTTGAGATGCTGATGTGATGAAGGATGTGAGCTAGGGCAGGGCGAGCGGTGGGAGGCAACCTCCACATGAACCAAAGCATTATTACGTCATCATTGAAAACCGGATAGAGAGCCCTGAAAGTGCAGAAACTCAAGGTAGCGATCTACGGCCAGACGACTGAGGGGTACAAACTCGCCGCGAGACTCGTGGATAAGGCGAGCGTCACGCTCATCGACGAGACCCTCCAGATGGCGACTGAGGTCGACCAGCGCTTCATCAGGAGCCACCCGGACCTCGACGAGCTGATGAGCAGCGAGACGCTGATGGACCTCAAGCCGATCGAGAGCGCCCTCACCGATGCGAACGTAATCTTCTTCACCCCGAAGCTCCGCCGCCCCTCCGAGGAGTCGCTAATGGAGTCGACCTCGAAGCTGCGGGACCTCTCGAAGTACGTCTCGAAGGGGACGACCGTCGTGAACGCTCTCCCGACCGGGCCGGGAGGAAACTCGGAAAACATAGTCCTCCTCGAGAAGCAGACAGGCCTCACAATCGGGGAGTCGCTGGAGTACGCCTACACCCCGCTGCACCCGCGCAGCGCCGAACCGGCCGTCGTCGCCTCATTCTCAAGAGGGAAGGATGGGCAGCCTCTGGAGGCTCTCGGCCTCAAGCTAAACTCCCGGAGCGTCTCTGCCGCTGAGCATTGGTATGTCTCGGACGTCTTGCTCGGCGCCGTGAAGCTGGCGAGCGAGATCGAGCTTGGGAAGAGGGCGAGGGAGGCCAAGGTAGAATTTCAGACAGCCGGTGATGACGTCTATCTCGATGAATTCTCCCCTCATCTCTATGAGCTGAAGGCGATACAATCGAGCGACGAGGCAGGGGAGTCGATATCCTACCTGGCCGGGACAGCGGTGAAGAGCTTCGAGAATTATGTCAGATACGTCGTGGACGAGGCGAGGGAGATGCTGAAGGAGAAGGAGCTGAAGGCGAGCAGGACGCGGATTGTCGTCCTATGGAACCTCGACAGGTACGAGATGAGGGCGGAGAGGCTGCAGATGGCCGAGAGCATCGTCCAGAGGCTTAGGGACTACGTCTCCGATGTTGACAGTGTAAGCGGACCCAACCTGAGCGCGGGGTCGGAGATCCTCGACTCCCAGAAGCACAACCTCGTGATCGTATGCTCGAAGGGCGACAGGGAGATTGCCAACCAGTCGAGGAAGAACTCGAGGGGGGTGGGGGTCTCCCTCCTGTCGGCAACGCCCGGCCTCCGAAGAGAGTGAAGCGGCAGCCCGTGATGAAGCGCGGGGAGAAATGTTGAGAGATGGTTAGGATTGCGGTAATAGGAATCGGCGGCTGGGGAAAGAACCACGTCAGAGTTCTCAACGAGCTCGATGCGCTCGCGGCCGTCTGCGACGCGAACAGAGAACGGATGCAGCTCTACTCCAAGAAGTACAGGGTCCCTGGCTACGAGAGCGTCGACTCGATGGTGAAGAAGGAGAAGCTCGACGGCGTCACGATCTGCACTCCCGCCTCGACGCACTTCGCGATAGCATCGAAGGTTCTCGGTGAGGGCTTGAACACCTTCGTGGAGAAACCGATGACGACGACCTCAAGCGACGGGGAGAGCCTCATCGAGATGGCCAAGAAGGCGAGAAAGGTTCTGACTGTCGGCTTCATCGAGAGGTTCAACCCGCCGATATCGGACCTGAAGAAGATGATCACGGAGGGGAGGCTCGGCGCGCCCATCCTGCTCGAGTTCCACCGCGAGAACAGGAGGGGTGATGTCCTCGACGTCGGCATCGTCAAGGACGCTTCGGTGCACGACATAGACACGGCGAGGTGGCTCTTCGGGGAGGAGCCCCGCGTTGTCTTCGCTAGGGTAGGGAACGTGAAGTCGGAGAAAGATGAGGACTTCGCCGCGATCATGCTGGGCTTCGGTGAGCAGAGAACAGCCTTCATCACGACGAACTGGGTCACCCCAGCCAGGGTGAGGACGCTCGAGGCCGTCTTCGAGAACGGGGTCGTCAATGTGGACTTCGTTTCCCAGCAGACGCAGGTTCACGAGGAGGACGGGACGAGAATGCCGAAGCTGGTCATCCAAGAGCCGCTGATGCTTGAACTCAAGGAATATCTTGCGGCGATGGATGAGAAGAGGCAGCCGTTGGTCAGGGGGGAGGACGGCCTGATGGTGACGAGAATAGCGGAGGCGGTACTGGCGTCAAGCCACTCGGGGACACCGATCTTCATGAAACCATAGGTGAGAGCGTGGGGAGGACCAGGGGTGGGGAGCCTGTGAACTTCATCGCAGTCGATGCCAGGATTGGGAGGGGTGTCCTTCTAGAAGCCTCTTAGTGTCGTTGTTGTTGTTGTGCCGACGGGGACCAAAAGACGAACTAGGCGCGATCCTGCTAGCTAGGAATCTCACTCAATCAGCCGGTGGGTTACCATAGGTTGAACTTGTTAATTCTATATCCAGTCTTCTTGACTCAATAGCCTCCTTCATCTTTTCCGGGACACGCGTTTTCAGTAATCTGTCTAGGTTGGAGTGCACCACGAGCGACTTTCCTAGCAGGCCGTAGAAAACGAAAGAGACACCATAGGAGATTACTGTCGCCCGCGGAATGAGTTGGTCTGTCGGCGTCCCGAGTAAGATGGGAAGTGCCATCCGTCCTCTTGGGATCCCTGAAATCCAGAAAGTGTGAGAGAACGAGTGGTTGTAGTAAACGGTTTCAACACGCCGAACGTCAGCCCAATTCAACAGGAGGTTCTCTCCCTTGTACAGCCCCTTATCGTCAAATGAATACATCGTCCTCCTCAGGAATGCTATTGTCATTCCTACAAAAATCGTTATTAGAGCTACAGAGGCGAAGGCCGCAGTCGACGCGAGGAAAGCGCCCGAGATAATTGCTTCCAGAACCAACAAACCAAGCACGGAGGCACCCAACCGGCGCGGCTGCAGTGACGACGGGATTTTCACCGTCAACCTTTCAACTAGTTTCGAGAATTCAATTTAAGAATTTCCCCGCTCGAAGTCTCCAGATTACTGAATCGCCATAGTGGACCCGAGCTGCCAGGCCCCCCCACAACTAGAGCCTAGAAGTGAATGATGAATGACACTTCTAAATATGGGCTAATGATAGATGGAACGACGTCAACCTGTGGCTTCACAAGATGAGGCGATGAGCTCCAAGAGGCGCGCGCCAATCATCAACTATATCTCCCCCTCGGCTCGGATTGGAAATCACGTTCGAGTATGGCACTTCTCATACGTGGGCTCCAAATCGGTGATCGGGGACAACGTATCAATCGGTTCGCTCGCCCATATCGATTATGGGGTCAAGATAGGGGAGAACACACGTATCGAGGGGAGTGTCTACATCCCGCCCCTCTCAAGGATAGGGAAGAATGTCTTCATCGGCCCCGCCGCCGTCCTGACGAACGACCCCTACCCGCCGAGCAAGAGACTCATCGGAGTCGTCGTCGAGGATGACGTGGTGATTGGGGGTGGTGCGATGATCAAGGCGGGGGTGAGGATAGGGAAGGGGAGCGTGGTCGCGATGGGTGCCGTCGTAACGAAGGACGTACCCCCCGGGAAGGTTGTCCTCGGCGTTCCCGCGCGGGTCGTCTATGACAGGAAGAAGTACGACGCCAAGAAGGCTAGCTGGGAGGCCGGGCGGCGCCTCTAGACCTGACGTAGAAGTACCTGAGCAGGAACATTATCGCGAACCAGGCGACGCCGAGGGCGAAGGTTAGGCCGACCTTGAGGAGCGCGAGCAGGGTGAACGCGCCTATCTCATGGATTTTCGGGAAGGGGACGATGAACTCGAAGAAGACGTACGACTCGACCAGGATGAGGAACCAGGCCACGGAGGTCATGATCATCAGCGGGGCTAGCCTCATCAAATCACCCATGTCAGGATGGAGGTGACCGCAGAAAGGAGACACGCAAACGCCGTGAGCAGCAAGATTTGCCGCACAAGCTCCTTCTCGGAAAGAGGGCCGTCGAATAGAAGCATCCTCACGAGCGTGGAAGGCGCGGAGGGTTCCTTCGACGCGTGGAGAAGGGCGTCTTCGCCGAGGTAGGTCGGTCGTGCGTCCATCTTTCTCCTCTCGACGAAACCCCTGACACTCGAGAGTATGTAAAAAGAATTGAGTATGGCGGGTACGATCGCGATTATCGCCGCGAACTCCACACCACCCGTCACCGCCACCACGGCGTACATCGCCCCGAACGCGAGCGCTCCGCTGTCGCCGTCGAATACCTTCGCGGGGTACCGGTTGAAGATGTAGAAGGCCAGGGAGACGGCGGCGAGCGGGACCGCTATCGCAAGTCTTACGGTGGCCAGACTGGGCGAGGTGAAGACCCGCAATCCGATTCCGAGGATGAGAGCCAAGGAGGTGAGAAATGTGAACCCAGAGATCTCGCCGTTGAAGGAATCCATCATGTTGTAAGCGTTCGCTACTATCGGCATCGAGGCGAGGATTAGGATGGAGAAGATTGTGAAGTGCTCCCCAGTTGGACCGAAGATCGGAAAGTAGAGCCTGGAACTGTAGACGGTGGGGTTGAAGAGCTCTGCGACCACCACGGGAACTCCGGCGAGGATCAGGAGCAGCGGCTTCTCCTTCCCACCCAGCACGAAGAGGTCGTCGACGAGTCCAACGAGCCCGGCGATGAGAACAACAGCGGCGATTACGAGGGGAATTATCGTCGGGGAGATGACGAACTCAACGACCTCTGCGACGACGAGCGAGAGAATGAGGAGGGGTCCTGCCGGAGAGGGAACCTTCGGGGCGCCCACCTTGTGGACGTCCTCGACCACCATTCCCCTCTTGGCAAGGAACCTCGCGTAACGGGGCATGAGGGACAAGACAATCAGGAATGGTACGGCGAATGCGACGGAGAGGCTCAGCAGGTCTCTCGCAGTAGGAAGCAAGGAAGAAGACTCTCGCGGCCCTCGAGAGTTTCCACTTAAAGAGTTGTGAGAGGATGAGAGGGAGGCTCATTCGCTTCAATGTTAAATAGACGCCATGAAGGACCGAACGCTACTGAGAAGTTGGACATTAAAGACCTCAGGGATGGAATGAGACGAGTCGACGCGGAGGGAGAGATTGTCGACATTTCTGAGCCTCGGAACGTTAACCTCAGGACCGGGGGAGAAGCGAGGGTGGCCGACTGCACGTTGAGGGATTCGACGGGCTCAATCAAGCTCTCTCTTTGGGACGACCAGATCGACGCCGTGAAACAGGGTGCGAAGGTCAGGGTTACCAACGGCTACACAAACAGCTTCCGCGGAGAGGTTCGTCTCAACGTCGGTAGGTACGGTAAGCTCGAAGTCCTAGAAAGGTAGCCTCCCGCGATAATGCCAGATCTCCTGCTCTGGATACTCGCTTCCCTCGAGCTAGTTATTGGGCTCGGATGGATCTTCCTCCTGTTTTACAACGCCCGGGAACTCTCGTCATACCCCAATTTCGTTCTGGAGGGTCCGTCGACGAGGAATGAGGAGGAGCTCGTAAGCGTAATCGTCCCGACAAGGAACGAAGAGGCGACAATCGCGACATGCTTGAGGTCGATAGCAGGGCAGACACACAGAAACCTGGAGTTCGTGGTCGTCGACGATATGTCGACCGACAGGACTGCCGAGAAGGCGGCCTCGGTCGTGGAAGGGGACGGGAGGGGTAGGATGGTTCACGGCGAGGAGCTGCCTGAAGGCTGGGTCGGGAAGAATTGGGCGTGCCACCAGGGCTTTCGCATGAGCAGGGGCGAGTGGCTTCTCTTCGTAGATTCGGATTCAATCCTGGCAAGAGACGCGGTGGAGCGCACCCTCTCTCATGCGAAGCGAACCGGAAAGGACGTGCTCTCCGTCTTCCCGAGAGGGGAACTCCGGGGATTCTGGGCGAAGATGGTCTGGCCGGTTCTCGCGTCCGTAATCAGGCTTCTCTACCCGCTCAGAAGCGTCAATGACAGTAAAGGGGGCAGGGCCGTCCTCTTCGGTGCCTTCATTCTGATCAAGAGAGGGGCGTACGAGAGGATAGGTGGGCACGAGGCGGTAAGGGGTGACTTCGTCGAAGACAAACAGATGGCAAACAACCTGAAGGCGAAGGGAGTCCCGTTCGAGGTGCTGCTCGACGGAGCGGTCCTCACGGCGGGGCTGGCGTCCGGATTGACCGCCGTCTGGAGTTCAATCAAGAGGATTGCGAGCAACCCCCTGAGGGAGAGGAAGCTCACCGGCTTCGGATTCGTTCTTGCCGGTCTCGCACTCTTTGTCTTTCCCCTGCTCACCCTCGGCGTGTCGGCGATTAGCGGGACGGCGACAACCTTCTTCATCGTCGCGGCCGCAATCTCGGTCCTTTCCCCTGCCGCGATCGTGACTTACGATGTCCGGAACACCACATCACGCTCGTACGGATTCACGCTGCTCGCCTTCGCCGGGGGCACGATGATAATGCTGGGGGTCCTGAGACAGCTCCTCGGGGGGGCGAGTTTCACATGGCGAGGAAGGACTTACCTAACCCATACGAGAAAGCCCACAGGCTTCAGCCGTGGGATGAATCGCGTTGGTGCTTAAATGGATCGACAACTAATAATGGATGTGGACCTCCACGTAGGGCAGGACATGCCCGGACTCAAGCCTGTGGAGACTGGACCTCTGCCACCCCTGACAACCGGGGCCACAAGCCTTGTCGAAGAAGCAGGAACTATACGCCATGGAACAGGGGCTGGAAGCCCACGACCTTCAGTTGCGGGAGGATGTCACAAGGCGCCGAGACGGCCGGATGGTTGAAGATGGGCACGGGTGGTCTCTTGCTAAGGAGATTGAGGGCAAAAGTCTCGGACATACCGACGAACTTCGGCTGGGTCTACCGAGGAAAGCTCGCCGCATCGGGGATTCCTTCGTCGAGAGACCAGGTGGAGTGGCTCGCCCGCCACGGCGTGAACAGCGTCCTGACCCTCACCGAGGCTCCCCTGCCTGCAGAGTGGTTCGAGGGGTTGAATATCAGGGTGAGGCATCTTCCCATGAAGGACCACGAAGTGCCACCGGTCGGGGCTCTCGATGAGGCCGCTACCTACATCGACCAAGAGGTGAAGAGCGGGAGGACTATACTGGTCCACTGCCTTGCGGGAAAGGGGAGGACAGGCTCTGCGCTCGCCGCCTATCTCATGAAGACGAAGGGGATGAGCGCGAAGGAAGCGAGCGAACTGCTGAGGAAGATGAGACCGGGCTCGGTCGAGAGCAGGCAGGAAACCTCACTACGGGAATACGAGAAGTCTCTCAAAGGCTCCTGACCCCCGCAAGAGAGGAGTGACCCCTATCCTCGGTCGGCCAGCTCTCGCCGTGAGTAGTTTAATAGGGAATTGGGTTTGGAGCTGCTGTCCTTGCAAGACTACATCATCAGGTATCACGACGACGGACCGAAGGTTACGAAGGGGGCCATGGTCTGCGGCCTCCCCGACAGCGGCCTCGTCGCGAAGATCGCCGTGGACTACCTGATAGACCAGTTGAAGCCAAAGCCCATCGCGGAGATATACAGCCCCCACCTGCCGCCTCAGGTCCTGATTCGTGAGAACGGGGTCGTCGAGCCGATGAGTCACAGGCTTTACTACGCTCCCTCCGAGAAGCTCCTAATCTACACGGGGGATTCTCAGCCGGTCGACCCGAGAGGTGCCTACTCGCTTTCCGAGCTGGTCGTCGACCTGGCCGCTCAGAACTCGGTCGGGGAGCTCCTGATTCTCGCCGCGATGATCAAGGGAGCTCCCGTGGAGGAGCCGAAAGTCTTCATCTCTGCGACCGACGATGAGCTTGCCAAGGAGTATGAGGCGCTCGGCGCGAAGAGGACGACGATGGGGGCGATCACTTGGATGCATGGATTGATCCTCGGGGGAGCGCTCGACCGGGGCGTTAGAGCAGTCTGTCTATCGAGCGAGACCCAGGGGGATGTTCCCGACCCGGTGGCGGCCGAGTTGGCTCTGAAGATGGTCGGTTTGAGGCTGAACCTGAAACTCGATACTAAGAAGCTTCACCGAAGGAAGAAGAGCCTTCAGGAGCTCGGCGCAGGCTCACTCCCCTCTGTTCAAGAAGCGCAGCAGGAAAGGAAGCGAGAGCCCACCTATATCGGCTGACCGAGGCGGGCGCGGGGTACCATCCTATATTCGCCCTTCGGCGCTCTCGAGTCGCTCCTGGAGCCAGGGGATTGCCTCTGTGACGAAACTCGGGCCGTGATGTGCGAGGAAGTCCAACGGGCCAGGGGTCAGAAAGTAGTTTCCGTTGCGGACGAAGCCCGTCTCTCGCCAGCCGCGTCGGTCGATCAGCTCCTCCAGCTTTCGGGGAACGAACTTCGAGAACATCTTCGCTTCATAGAGGAATACGTCGGGGTCTTCCCCTGGAATCTCCCCGAGCGGAGGCGTCAGCCATTCTGACCTCACGTCGCCGTATATGTTGGAAGCGCCCAGAAGGTGAAGAGCATCGGTTATGTAGCTGTAGGCACCGAATGACACTGGGCCGCCGAGGTCGATCTCCACGTAGGTTCGTAGCTTCGCCCTGACCTGTCTGATTCCCGAGAGCTTCTGAAGGAGCCTCAAGGCGAGTTCGCGCCCCCTTTCGGGGGCGCCGAGGACGAGACCGAGCTTGGCGACGCCGTCGATCATCCCAGCGACCGAGACTGGGAGTTCTAGGGGGTAGACAGGAAATCTCTTCGAGAGCGCGACTGCAAATTCTCTCTGATACCCCGTGACAGTGAAAATCAGGTCTGGCCTCAGCTCCGAGAGGAGCTGCGGGTCGACTGTGTTGTAGCTCCCGACCTTTCTCTTCATGGCGGCCTCGGGAGGCCTCGCACAGAAGGCACTGACGCCGACCACGGCATCGCCAAATCCCAGGAGGAAGAGAGCCTCGGTTATCGCCGGGCTGAAGCTTACTATCCTTGCCGGTCTCTCGGGGATATCGACCTCCTCTCCGAGAATTTCACTGAACGCCTTGACCAACGAACTCGCCCTAAGGGATGAGGAGAATCTTCCCGAACTGCTCCCTGGCTTCCAGGATTCTGTGAGCCTCCCCCGCTGAGTTGAGTGGTAGCTCCTTGTAGATGTGCGGCGCTAGTTGCCGCTGCGAAGCCAGCTTGAGAACCTTCGTGAGGTCGTCAGTCGTGAAAGCGTAGGTTCCTGCGATGGTCAGCTCGGACCTGTAGACTCTCCCGATGTTCACTCCGGATTCTTCACCCGTCGTTACCCCCAGAGAGACGAGAACCCCGCCCTTGGCGAGCGCCATGATGCTCCTCTGCCATGTCTCCGCACCCACGTGGTCGAAGACGATATCGGCTCCGTAGCCGCCCGTCAGCGCCCTGACCTTTTCTGGGACGTCCTCCTTTGAATGGTTAATCGCGTAATCGGCCCCGTGAGACATCGCGAGTTCCAGCTTAGCGTCACTGCCTGCCGTCGCGATCACCTTCGCACCAAAGAGCTTCGCCACCTGGATGGCAGCGAATCCGAGGCCGCTCCCGGCGGCCCACACCAGGACGGAGTCGCCAGCTTTCACTTTCGCGCGGGTGACGAGCCCGTTCCAGGCCGTCCCGAAGTTCACCGGAAGTGCGGCCGCGGTCTTGAAGTCGAGGCCGCGTATGGGCAGCAAGTCTTCTGCGTGAAGCTTCACGTACTGTGCATAACCGCCGTCCGCGGCAACCCCGAGCAGTCCTATCTTCTCGCATCTGTTCGGGCGGCCCGTCTTGCAGTACCTGCACGTTCTGTCACGGAGCACGGGGTATGCGACGACCTGACTCCCTGGCGTCACGTTATTCACCCCTTGCGAGACCTGGATTACCTCCCCCGCCACGTCGGTACCCAGGATGTGAGGGAGTTGAGTCTTGTACTTGCCGTTCCTCGCCCAGATGTCCACCCTGTTGACGCCGCAGGCCTTGACCCAGACAAGTGCCTCTCCATCCCCGAGTTGTGGGTTCGGCGCGTCCTCGTAGACGAGGACCTCCGGTCCACCCTGTCTGTGAAAGCGGACGGCTTTCAATTTGGGGGTTTGGTCGTGGATTGATATTTAAGGAGTGATTGATTAGACGAATTCGTTGATGCGCCACAACCTGCTGATCACGAGCGACCTCGTCGGGAGCTCCGAAGTTCGCAGGCTGCGGAGGTTTGCGAACGTCTACAGGTCGAGCGAGCTTGACAAGAAGACGCTGGCTGACCGCCTGCGTCAGACCGACGCGCTCTTGATATCCTCCTGGCCAGAAATCCTGACGGACGGGACGCTTCGGAGCATGAAGAGGCTGAGATTCATTCAGGGCATACTCGTGGGGGTAGATCACATCCCGTTCCAAGCGCTCGCCAGGAAGGTCGTGGTCAGCAGTAACGCCGGCGCCTACTCTCTCGAGGTGGGTGAACACGCGTTTGGGCTCCTCCTCTCCGCGGCGAAGAGGGTCGTCGACACGCACAACTCCGTGGCGAGGGGGAAGACCGACTTCAAGGAGTTCAGGGGGACGTCTGATGACATTCTCGTACTCCGGGGCAAGACGCTGGGAGTGATTGGCTACGGAGGAATAGGGGCCGTGGTCGCGGAACTGGGGAGGTCGTTCGGGATGAACGTCATTGCTCTCTCAAGAAGCAGGAGGAGCGCGAGTGGGAGCCGGGGCGGGGGCGGTCTAAGATTTGTGCGGGGGAGAGGCGCTCTCTGTTGCGAAGGGTGGTGCCGTCCTGGTGAACATATCGAGGGGAGACATAGTCAATCAGGCGGCACTCTACGAGCACCTCAGGCGGAATCCCAGCTTCAGGTACGCGACAGATGTATGGTGGTACAAGGAGGGGAGGGAGACCCTCGTCACTGACTATCCCTTTACTTCTCTGCCGAACTTCGTCGGCACCCCCCACATCTCGGGTCCGACGGCTGTGGCCTCGGGGCGGCCTGTGAGGATGGCCGTGGAGAACACACTGAGGTACCTCAGGGGGCTTCGGCCAAAAAACGTCGTGAAAAGGTCGGAGTACTACCGCTCGATAGTGTTATAACAGACGGGACGATTGATGAGC
>VBPP01000155.1 GCA_005877365.1 Nitrososphaerota archaeon | reverse complement strand
CAGCCTTACAACCGACGTTGCAATTTCCAGTTATCAATGAGGTCCTTCGCTACCTTTTCCTTGGGTGGAACTCTCTTCCAGAAAGTCCAAATCCTTGGTGGAAGCTCGTGGTTCGACGATTCATGAGAAGGATTGGTTTCCCGGCCATCCGATACACAGAAGGGCCGCCTGCATCAGGACGGAAGCCGCGCCCTCGTTTGTACGTGGTTCTTCTTGTCGGCGTCATCCTTCTGGCCGCGATTGGGGTAGCTTACTATGAATATGACGTCGCAAATCCGAATTGCACCAGTGCTCCCTCATCAAGCTCACTCATCGCAACTGTAACAGATTGCAAGCTCGGAACATCACTGACACTGGCAGTCAAGGAGGCCGCGTTACGGGGCGGAAGCAACCAAACGCTCTATCTCTCGGTGAAGAACGCTTTCAGCAGGGCAAACAATGTTACCTATGTGGGGTTTCCTGCCTTGCCGTCCTTTACCTTTGTTAACGCAACGGTCTATTTGCTGGTTCATCCCAACGGTTGCCAAATACCTATCCCGCCAGCCTTCATACTGATCTATAACGCTACTTCGGGGAAATTGCTTCAGCTGAACACCTACAGTCCAACCCTGTTAACCTGTGTGGGCAACCTCCCTGCCTACTTTCATTTCACCGCGAACCAGAACTTAACTGGGTTCTTCTCAATCGGAGGCTACTACACCAGTATCAATCTAAGCGAGCCATGGCTGAACGCGACTTATCACACGCTGCCTCCGGGCCGATACAACGCTATTGCCTTCGATCCGTGGAAGCATATGGCGGAACTCAACTTCACTGTGGTCCCTTGATCAGTTACAGGACTGCTTCGCTGCAACACTCCTGCTAATTCTGGTTGTAGCGTGCTCTTGCTGCCTTATTCACGGGACCCGCTTTATCACAAGTCGAAAAACCACTCGCAAGCAAGTGGAGCCTCGGGTGGGATTTGAACTCACGACCTTTGCCTTACCAAGGCAACGCTCTAACCAACTGAGCTACCGAGGCGTTCGGAACGTCCAGAATTGGTGATGCTTTAAACATCTTTCAACTCACCGAGGTGAGCGCATGTTGCCGGGGTAGCATAGCTTGGTTATTGCGCCGGGCACGCTCATCGTGAGCGAAACTCATAATCCCAAGCTAGGTGGAATCCGGAGAGGATTAGGCGGATCCCTGGTGGTCGCGGGCTCGAATCCCGCCCCCGGCACTTTCGGAACGCTTATTATCCAATCGGAGGGCAAATGAAAGGGATTGCTCCCTTCGTTCCTGAGCTCTACCAGCTATTACGACTTCCTCGCCAGCTTGATGATCACGCTCTTCGTGCTAGCGATCATCGTCGTCTTCGTCTACGAGTACGAAGCCCTCCGCCGTTCGAAGACCTAGCCTGGAGCAGCTTCAGCGACCCCGGAGTCTTTCGATCCTCGTAAAACTAGACGCTTGAAGTGTCAGAATTCCCATCTGCGATATCTGCGGCTTTGCCCCTACCACCCGCACCCTCTCCCCCGGCTCGATGCTCATGACCTTCCCGGCCTGCTCTCGCCACGCGATGAGCTTCACTTCAGCCGTATCGTCACCAATCACGATTTCTCCCTTCTTGACGACAGACCCGTCCTTCAGGTGGACCTCCTGCACCGCGCCCCTCGAGAGGGCTATGCTCTCCACCAGGACAGGCCACGCGCAACTCTTCAAGGCGTCTATCTTCACGCCCAGGGCCTCCAACTGGGGCATGGCATCACCCTGTGAGATTTCGACGGAACCGCTTCTCCGACAGACCAGCTTCTCCTTCAAGTCTTCGTCTGGAACGACGCGGACGACGTCTCCTGGCTTCACCGACGTAGCGCGCCCCGCCGCATCCTCCACCAGCTCCAGCTGGTGCGACGCTGCCCGCGTCTCCGTGGAGCTCGGGCTCCCCCTGAGAAGATTTCCTCACTTTGAGGTTGGTGACCCTGATTCTCTGGCCGAGTTTGAAGCTTGGTGTTGGGATGGACGGACTCCAGATCACGACTCGTTCCTCCCTCCCCTTCTCCTTTCCGTCTGAAACCCTGAACTGAAGTAAGGAACCCGGAGAGCCGTCGGCCCTGACGAAGTCGGACCGCCTAGCCTCTGAAGCCAGACTCACGTCCAGAGCGACAATCTGCTTGTCCTCATCCAGGTTGCCAAGCGTTCTCACCACCTTTTCCATGCGTTCCAGCTTGCTCGATAGCTCCATATCCTCGATCTTCTCGATTCTTCCCCTCTTCCCGAGACTGAGGTCCGGTTTGCCGTCGAACCCCTGCCTGACGTACCCGCTGACCACCCTCACGGGAGAGTCGAGCGTGATTCCAGACTTATCGATATCTTCCACCCTGTCGTCCCAGAGCGTCAGTCGGACGACGTTACCGGAGTCAAAGAGGCCGATTCGTCTGTACCTACCCTTCCCACTGCCATCCTTCCTTTCATACTCGTTGGTGGGATATATCGCGAAGACACGCGCCACGACGGTTATGTCGTTGGCACCTACGTAGAGGTCCTTCAGTCCAAGGTCCGTCGAAGTGATGCGCTCTAAACGCACCCCGAGCTCTCCAGCTATCAGGAAGAGCGCGCCTTGGTCTGTCAGATAGCCCGAACCCACCTTGTTCTTCTTCTCTTCTATCTGCTCCATGAGGCTATTTCTACTCAGTTCTGGCTTGTTCTTCAGCACTTCCTCAACAAGGCTGTCGAAGTCGTACATCTTCTACTCTCTCCGTGACCTTCGAAGGCGGTCGACCTTCGCCACCGCCTCCTCGAGTATCTCGAGTCCTTCATCCAGTTCTTCGCGCGTTATGTTTAGCGGTGGAATCACCCTCAACGTATTCCTGCCAGCACTGATGACCAGGAGGCCACTGTGAAAGCATTCCTCTAATATGTGATGCGCTTCCTCCTCGCCGCGTTCCTTCGTCTTTTTGTCTTTGACGATTTCAACGCCTATGAACAGTCCGAGCCCCCTTACATCCCCGATTATCTCATGCTTATCCTTCATCTCAAGCAGCCTCTTCATCGCGACCCTCCCCATTCTGGTAGCATTCTCTAATAATCTCTCAGAGTTCATTACCTCCAATGTCGCAAGAGCGGCCTCCACGGCGACGGGGTTGGCGCCGAACGTCGAGGCATGCTGACCCGGCTTCCAGCTACGCATGATTTCAGCCTTCGCTACCGTCGCGCTCAACGGGAGGCCCGAGGCTATGCCCTTGGCGATGCTGATTACGTCGGGAGTGACGCCGAAATGCTCCGAAGCGAGGAACTTCCCCGTCCGACCCATACCTGTCTGGATCTCGTCCGCCACGAAGAGCACCCCTTCCTTCCGCAGGAACTCCATCCGCTTGTAATACTCTGGAGGCGGCATCACGTATCCTCCCTCTCCCGCGATCGGTTCATAGACGAAGGCTGCCACCTCCTTGACCGGAACGAACTGCTCTAGATACTGCTCCTTGAAGAAGTCGATGCAGTAGTAGTCGCACTCGGGGAAAGTCTGCTTCCATGGGCATCGATAGCAGTATGGAAACGGAAAGTGGACAGTCTCGGAGAGCAGTGGGAAGGCGCCTTCACGCTGAATCGGCTTGCTGGCGGTCAGGCTCAGGGCCCCCATCGTTCTCCCGTGGAAGGCCCCTCCGTGAGCGAGGAAGAGCGTCCTTCGAGTGTAGTTTCGTGCCAGTTTCATCGCGGCCTCGTTCGCCTCGGTACCACTATTCCCGAAGTAGACCATCTTCTCGAAGTCGCCGGGAACTCTCTCGACGATCTTCTCTGCGAGCTTTACGAGGTTCTCATAGTAGAAGTCCGTGTAGGAGAAGTGCAGAAACTTCTCGAGCTGCCCCTTGGCAGCCTCGACCACCCTCTCGTGAGTGGAACCCGTGTTGAGGACCGCGATTCCAGACGTGAAGTCGAGAAACTGGTTTCCGTCGACGTCCCTAACTACCGAACCGTGCGCGGAATCGACAACCAGAGGATAGTATCTCGAGATGGAGGGAGAGAGGTACTTGGAGGTGTCACGAACGACGGCGGCCGCCTTCCTACCGGGCAGCTTGGTAACGACCTTAGCGAATTTCCGCTTCAACCAAGTCTGACGACGGTTGCCGTCGGTTATAATTGCCTTGCGTGAGGGCGGTTCTGATATTCTTCAGGGCATGGGTGCTTAAAGGCTTAGCCCGAATTCTCAGATGCCTTGCAAGCCGTTAAGGCAGTCAGGCAGAACTATCACCCGACCGAGGAAGTCCTCTCTCTTCTCGAGGATTTCCGCTGCATGGTGAACGACTGCATCAGGATAGGGCTCAAGGAGAATCTGACCTCGATGAAGTCGCTCTCGGTAAAAGCGTACCGCCAGCTCTCCGCCTACGACGTTCCGACATGCTATCGCCTCACAGCTATAAGCAGGGCCGCAGGGATACTGCGGAACTATCGGAAGGAACTGAAGAAGAGGGGTCGGAGTGCAAAGGTTCCCTACGTCACCAGACCCTCGCTCACGGATTGCTACGGTTTCCGGGTCGTCCACCGTCTCGTAAGGCTGCCGATTAGAAATGGAGAATACGCCTTCATCGTCCTGAACGACCATACACTGTGCACTATCTCTGGTCACACCCCAAGGTCTCTGACACTCACCGCAAACGGTCTCAGCATCAGCTACTCAAAGGAAATCGCGGAGATTGACCCCGTCGGGTCGATTGGAATCGACCGCAATCTCGACAACGTCACAACTGCGGACTCGAATGGGAACATCCTACGCCACGACCTCAGCAGGGCAACGGAGATAAGGGCCAGATGCAGGGAGACGAAGAGTCACTTCAAGCGAAACGACGCGAGAGTCAGACGTGTCCTCTACGGAAAGTACGGAAGGATTCAGCGAAACAGAGTAGGCTGGATCCTCCACAACGTCTCCGCCTCGATAGTCAGGCGGGCGAAGGAGAAGAGGTTCGGCATCGTGATGGAGAACATCAGAGGAATCCGCAGACTCTACCGAAAGGGGAACGGACAGGGCAACGAATACAGATCTAGACTCAACTCATGGAGCTTCTACGAGCTCCAGAGACAGATCGAGTATAAGGCGAAGTGCGAAGGGATTCCAGTGG
>VBPP01000154.1 GCA_005877365.1 Nitrososphaerota archaeon | reverse complement strand
TCACCGAGAGGGCCGCGTCGACCAGTTCAGGGCCCGTTCCGTCACCCCTGATGACGGCGACCTTCTTCAAAACTCTTTTCGAGGCCGCCCAGAGATGGTTAAACCTTTGGCTAGCCCCTACCCCATGATGCGAAATCCTCGAAGGCCGCGGAGCCTCTCTTTCCTTTCAACGGTGACCGAGTCGACCCTCGCCCTGCTAGGGCCGCGCTCGCTCCAGTCGAGGACCTTCTTGACATCAATCTCATCCCCCTCAAGAAGCGCCTCGACGGCTCCGTCGGGGCGATTCCTCACCCACCCATCCACCCTGTTGGCTCTCGCGACATCCCTCATCGAGGCCCTGAACAGCACTCCCTGGACTATTCCCCGGACCACGACCCTGAGTGCTACTCTTCCTATCGAGCCTCACCTAGGCGATCGACTTTGCGATCTCGACTATCCCCTGCCGTACGAAGGCGACTCCAACCGCAGCGATGAGAAGTGCGGTTATCCGGGTAAGGGCCTTAGTGCCGTTCACCCCCAGCAGCCGCTGAACCAGCTCGCTCCGACTGAGTATGACGAATGCGAGCACGGCGTTGAGGGTAATCACCACGAATGTGACCAACGGGCCGAAGGGAGGGTTGGAAAGGATGACGACCGTGGAGATGGCTCCGGGCCCCGCAAGAAGTGGGGTGGCGATGGGAAAGGCCGCCACCTCCTCAGCCTCAAGCTTACGAGTTCTCGCCTCCCTCCCACTTAGATGGTCGTATGCGACGATGAAGAGGACGATCCCTCCGGCTATCCGAAAGTCGTTCAGGGTTATCCCCAGGATTTGAAAGATGAACCAGCCAAGATAGGCGAAGATGTAGAGGATGACGGAGGCGAGCGTCACCGATTGTCGCACAATCTGCCGCCTCTTCTTGATGTGGTCTTCAGTCAGAGCCATGAAGATCGGAACGGTCCCGAACGGGTCCAGGATGGCGAAGAGGAGGAGGAAGGCCTCGGCGAAGAGAGTCAGGTCGAACGTCAGGAAGGCGGAGAGGTCTGCCATTCTTCTTTTCTTCGCCCAAAGGTCCCCCGCCGAAAGAATAAATAGACTGCTAGGGAAAACCACTCAATGACATCCGAGGCCGTATCACTGAGTGAGATTCAGGCTCAGCTCTCGAAGATCATCGACCCGGAGATCGGCCGCCCGATCACGGACATGAACCTCGTCGACCGGCTTGACATTCGTGATGGTTCCGTGGACGTGGAGTTTCACCTCACGGCAGCCTTCTGCCCTCCGATGTTCGCGCTCGGTTAACAAACAAGTCAACAAACCCCCACCGACGGTCACGCGCTAGTACATCCAGGCCTTCTTTCGTCTGTAGAAAGCGACTGCGGCGGCAACCGCGAGCACCGCTATCCCCCCCACCGCGAACGTCAGGTACGTGGTGAGTGTTCTGACCTCAGCAGCCTGTGCAGCGAGCGAATGCCCGCTCGTGCGGAATGTGACGAGCGTGGTGGAGTTGTTGCCCGCCTGGTCTACCGCAATGACTCTCAGGGTGTGAAGACCATCCGGGACGGAGAGTGAGTCCCACCGATAACTCATACTAGTCGGAGTAAAGGTGTTGTCGTCGACCCGAAGCTTGAAGGACGAGACGTAACCCGACTCGGGGAAGAAGGTGATATTCACTCGTCCGGTGACTGTGCTCCCGTTGATGGGGTTCCCGATGAAGACCCTCGGCGGAGTGTTGAGGACGACGAGCTGGAAACTCTGGACAACGGTATGCCCCACGAGGTCGGTCGCCGTCACCGTGAGGGTGTGCGGACCGTCGCCCAAGGTCTTCGTATTTATCGTGAGCGAGTTGTTGCCCGTGAAGTCGACGGGCGACGCAGAATCGATCGAATAGGTCACGGAGGATACGCTACTTCCCGTCACGTTGACCGGCATCGCGATCGTGCCTCGGACAGGGGTGGTGGGGGCGCCTACCTTGACTGAGGGTGAACCCTGGATGGGGAGGACGGTGTTCACCTCAACCGTCCCAACGAACCTCTCGAAGGGCCCCAGGCCGCTGTAGACTGTGTTGTGAACCACGATTGTGTAGGTACCAGTCTCGTTTATCGGAAACTGCAGTATGGATGAGGATGGTCCGTTGTTCTGTGACGGCACGAATCCGCCCGACCACCCCAGGTTGGAGAGGCCTGAAGTCGGGAGGTAATCGTTGCTCGGGCTTGGGGCCAACGGGATCAGCTGTATGAACTCCCTCGTAATCGACTTGAACAACCCTGGTGGTACCGAACTCGCGATTATCTTCCCCTCCGGATCCATGATGAGTAGGTTGATGCTTGTCGAGGGGTTTGTCCAGTCGACCTTGACCGTTCCCTGGTTGACTCCCTTGTCTGAGACCACCAGCTTGTAGGTTCTCCAGTTTCCGGATTCGTACCTCCAACTGAAGTCGCTCGCTCCGTAGACCGCACCGTTGTCGTACATCACGCCGTCGGCGGAGGGGCCGAAGACGAACGGGACGCCCTTCTTGCTCGGGTCCAACGGGACCACCAGGGAGACGGGTACTTGCGTCCTCTGTCCGTTGGAACCTGAGAGGGTGATGAAGTCTTCGTAGACCCCGGCCGACGCGTTGACGGGCACGGACACGGTCGCCTGGAAGGGAGCGCTCGAGGCTGGACCCACCTGGACGGCCGTACGGTCGAAGGAGACCCAGCTCCAGCTGACCTTCTTGTAGTAGAAGACGTAGATGTTGAAGGTCACGGGCGAAGCAGACTTGTTCGTGCCGCCCGTCCAGTAGGAATCGTAGGTCGGGTTCTGGTAGACCCCGATGAGGGGCGTGTTTGCAAATTTGAGAGCGGGACTGCTTATCCTTACCTCCTCCGCATCGCCCCACGCATAGCCTGTGTTGATCAGGGCGGTCTCCTGAGTCTGGGGTGTGCCGTCGAAGTTACCATCCTTCCAGTTGTAGACCTGCAACCTGAGGCGCGTCACGGCGTCCGCGTAGAATTTCGAGACGGTTGAATTGTACCAGGCGTTGAACGGGAAGTCCTCCCTGACCACCATCAGGTCGACGCCGCCTGGCATCCTCCCGATCGCCTTCGTCAGGTTGACGAAGGTGCTCTGGCCTGGAGTGCTCACCCTCGAGAAGTTCGCGGTACCGACCAGCCGGAAGGCGGTCGACGAGAGGGAGACGTTCGTCTGAACCGCGGAAGGATTATTGACCGTGAAGGTCGCGCTCGAAGAAGTACCTACCTTTACGATCCCCGCGAACCAGCTCTCCTCCGGTCTTCCCTGAGAAGGGAGGGAGAGAGGCTGCCCCACGACCTTGGATAGGGATGCCTCCGAGCCCGACAGCGATTGGACTAGGTTCTGGTACGTCGCGTCGTTCGATACGGAGTAGACGCCCTTCATCAACGAAGAGCCACCCAGCGCCAATGAGACCGCGGTCGAGGCATTGACTCGCCCTGCGCCCTGGACGAATGGGTCGTTTCCAGTGTCTTTCGCGGTGCTCATGAGTATGTTCTTCACTGTGAAGGGGTCGAAAGGCGTCGCCTTCGAGCGGAGCGCCTGGATTACGAGAGCGGCCGCCCCCGCAGTAAGGGGGGTCGCCTGACTCGTTCCCCCGAAGAAATTCCACGCGTTGGCTCCATTCCCGGTTGCCGTCATTACATCGGTCGCTGCGAAGGCGAAGGCGCCAGGATCGACGACGTCTGGCTTCGACTCCCCGGTCGGAGAGGGTCCTCTGTCTGACCAGCCGATAACGTCGTCAGAGTAAGCCGAGGAGCCGCCGTAGTAGGATAACCCGGTCGAGGAGAACTGGGACGCGACGTGCCAGCTGGTCGATGCCCCGACGCTTATCGCGAAGGAGCTCGAGGCTGGCGAAGTTATCGTACCGTATCCCGGTCCTCCGTTCCCCATCGCCTGCGTGAAGACCGTCCCTGGGTAGTTCGAGGCGATACTGCCGGGGACCGAGAGGATGTTCTCGAGAGCGCTCACAACGTCGTAACCCAGGCCGGAGACGAGTAGTGGCCAGGCGGAAAACCCCCAGCTGTTGCTCACGACGTCTGCTCTATGAAATCCAGAGTAGACCCATTGCTTCTGCGACGTGTCGTAGTCAAATCCGCTCGCCCACATCCAGCTGAAGAGGACATCCCCGATGTAGAGAGCCTTTATTGCAATGATCTTCGAATGCGGCGCGACACCGGTCAGCTTGTAATAGGTTCCGTTCGCGTAGATGTT
>VBPP01000153.1 GCA_005877365.1 Nitrososphaerota archaeon | reverse complement strand
AACCGCTCTTCACGGCAATCCTCTTCCCTTGCATCTTCTCTGTCTTCTCCGGTGGTACCGCCCGATACGCCGATTGCTCCAGCGTCTGCTGAAGTGTGTGGTGATGGTAATGCTCCACCGGCATCAGCCCCCCAAACGCCCTCTGAACCACTTCGCTCAGCGCGGGATGGATGTGGATCGCCTCATTGATTGTGTCCGAGCTTCTATCGGAAGTATACATCACGTTTACGATTTCGTGTATCAGGATTGAGGCGTACGGTCCGATGATGTGCGCACCCAATATTCGCCGAGTGGAGCCATCGATGATCACCTTGACAAAATAGTCTTTGACGTTCATCGCCTCCCCTTTCGCCGTATCTTCATACTTGTAGAAACCGATTCGGACCTTATCGCCGTACTGCTGAACGGCCTCGTTCTCTTTCAGTCCCACGCTCGCGATCTCGGGATAGGTGAAGACGGCGTGAGGTATAGCGTGGTAGTCCACCTTGACCCTCCTCTTCAGGACCGCGTTGTAGTAGATTACCTCGGATTCGTAGTTCGCGACGTGTTTGAAGAGGTAACTTCCGTCTGCGTCGCCAAAGGCCCAGACGTTTGGCTGCGAAGTCTCAAGGTATTCGTTGACCGCGATCCAACCGTCTTTGGTGACGCTTATCTTTGCTTTCTCGGGATGCAGGATCTCCGTAATGGGGCCTCTCCCAGCCGCGACCAAGATCTCGTCGGCTTCCACCTGTCTCCTTCTTCCACTTTTTCTATCTCGGGCGGTCAGGCGTTTGTGACCGCTCGAGGTCTTCTCCACCTCCTCCACCTCATGACCGGTCAGGATCTCGATGTGTCTCCCAAGCTCCCTCCTGGCCAGAGCACTGACTTCAGGCTCCTCTTCCGGGAGGAACCGCTCATTCCTCCCCAGTATCGTAACCCGCGACCCCATGCTCGAAAAGAAGTGGCCGTACTCGGCTGCAATGTATCCTCCCCCCACGATCGCGATACTCTTGGGCAGGGCCGTCAACTTCAGGACCGTATCGCTCGTGAGGTAACCGGTCTCCTCCAGTCCCTTTATCGGTGGTATCATGGTCTTCGACCCGATGCAGAGAAAGATCATCTTCGAAGTTATCGTGTCGTCTCCCACCTTCAGAGTATAGGGGGAGACGAATTCGGCGACCGACTGGTAGTAGTCTATGTTCTCCGAACTAGAGAGTCCCTTGCGTATCGCGTTTATCTCCTCGTAGATTAGCGTCCTCATTCTGTCCATGATCTTCCCGAAATCTATCTCCTTGATCTCCGCTCCGATGCCCAACTCTCCCGCCTTCTCGAGTGTTCTGACGAGCTCTGCGGGATAGAGAAGAATCTTTGATGGTATGCACCCCCTCGTCAGACATATCCCGCCCGGTTCGTCCTTGTCGATTACTGCGACCTTGATCTTGGGATTCTCCTGGATCATCGGTTCTACCACGTTCATCGCGGAACCGCTACCGATCACAATCAAATCGTATTGCTTCATCTTGCCAGCCAAGAGAAGTATGAAAGGAGCTTATTGAAGGTGCCTGGCCCTCAACGCCCTGAGCACGAGTTCAACGCGGCGGAATCTTTCCACCGGGCCAAAGCCGAGTGCAATTGTTGCTCAGGCATGGGCATGGCAACGCGAATCAGGCAGAAGGGATCGACTTTTCGGCCGTAAGGTGTTGCCGGCGATGCGAAATGGTTGACTCGGTCCCCGACCAGGAGTCTCCAGCGAGCGGCGCGTCCGTGGAGGGTCCTCTACCAACTGGCTCCGCACTTGCACTTGTGAGCTTCTCCGTGCGTTGAGCGACCTCCGCACATGTGTTTCCCGCCGTACTTCGGACACGGAGGAGCCGCCATGGTTATGACGTTACAGCCGCTCTTTCCTTTCCTTCTTCTCACAAAGATTGCGACCGTCGCGGCGAGTGCGGCGATTAGCAAGAATGTGAGGCTGAGCGCCGTCAAACTCCGAGTCGGCCCCGAACTCCCAGTCGGCCCTGTCAAACCCCCAGTCAGCCCGTTCAATCCTGCGACCACTCTGTTCGCCAAGTCAGCGAAGAAGCCGACAGCATTGCTTGCCCCGCCTGAGCCAGTCTGGTCTCCGAACGCGAAGGAGTCGATTAGCGCGACCACCGTGTCGAGTATGTTGTGAGCCGTGCGAGCGGCGGTTTCGCTGTAGGCGTATGAGTCGGTAACAAGCACCTGGAAGGAGTTGAGCAACGTGTATGAAAACGGCACCGTATCGCTGAACGGGAATGAGTCGGTCAATCCTCTGGTGAGACTGGCGAAGGCGGAAAACGCGGTGGCGAAGGAGAAGGTGTCCAGGACATTTCTCGTCGACTTCATAGCCTTCGAGACCGAGTCTGAGAAGAGCGACGTGTCTGCGACTATGATCACATGGGCCCTATCCGCCATGTCAGACAGGATGGCCGAGATGTCCTCAGTCAGCGCCCTT
>VBPP01000152.1 GCA_005877365.1 Nitrososphaerota archaeon | reverse complement strand
AATCGACCCGATGCTCGCAGAAGCGCATGCTTCACTTGGTGCGGAGTATTTTCACTATGATTGGAGATGGCTGGACGCCGAGGCGGAGCTAACCCGTGCTATTGCCTTACGCCCAAGCTATGCAACGGCCCATGACTTCTACTCGGTTCTTCTTGCCAACCTTCTCAGATTCGATGAGTCGTTCGACCACATCAAGCGAGCACACGAGCTGGATCCCTTGTCGAGGGACATAGCGACCGACTTGGGTTATATGCTGGTCCGCCTCGGGAGACAAGAAGAGGCGATTTAGCACCTGTAGAAGATGGTTCAGGGCGATCCCGACTTTCCTGATATCCATTCTTGCCTGGGATTCGCGTATCACCGAGCTTCGAGAAATGAGGAGGCGGTCTCCGAATTCAGGAGGGCAGTCGAACTGTCACCCGGAAATCCAGGGTTCGTGGCAGAACTGGCGCGGGTCCTGGGAAGAGCTGGGAAGAGGCAGGAGGCCGAACATCTCCTCGCTGACCTAGAAGACCTGTCCAAGAAAGTGTATGTATCGAATGTCGCCTTGGCATACGTATACGAGAGTGTTGGCAGACGCGACGAAGCATTTGAACGCCTGGAACTTGCCTACGAAGAAAGAGAGGGGGGTCTGGCGGGCATCAGAAGGAATCTGGAAATGAATGAACTTCGCAAAGACCCGAGGTGGACCTCAATCGAAGGTAGAATGGGCTTCCCACCTGACCCTAGTAACCGCGGAAGAATTCCGCTCTGATGTCCGCATCGGGGACATCCATCTCCGCCAGAATGTTCAGCACCGACGCCACCATGCCTGGTTTCCCTGACGCGTAGAAGACCGGTTGATTGAGCCCTCGTGTCGCTTCTCGAAGATGTTTCACACCAATCCGGCCGACGAAACCCTTCCATCCCTTCGTGATATCATCGCCCGTGAGAGTGTGGATGACACGCAAATGCTGATTTCGCCTTTCGAGCTCCTCGAGATCCCCACGATACGCGATCTCTTCTTCGCTAGAATTGCTGTAGACTAGCCTGACTTCGATGGGGAGGCTCCTGTCCGACGCGTATTCGGCCATCCCCTTCAGAGGTGTTACCCCTATCCCTCCCGCCAAGAACACGGCAGGCCGGTCCTCTTCCAGGACAAAATCGCCTAGGGGCCCTTGCAGGCGGACGGTATCCCCCGGTCGGAGAGGCGAACGCGCGTTTGAATGGAGATTCGGATGTTCGTACTCCGTATTCCAGGTTCGGGCGCGTGGGGGAGCTCGCGAGCGACATTGGCCGAGCGTGCCAGCCTTCGTCGGTCTTCAGGGCGAGAAAGGTGAACTGGACGGGACGAAAAGAGAACCCGACCGGTTTCTTCACAGCAATCCCATGAGTGGTGGGCGTAAGCGGGTGGGAGGAGAGGACGGGGGTCTCGAACGCCCGACCTCCCCAGCCGCGAAGGAAGGGGCGTGATTCCATCAACAGTCGCTCCACATAATGAGAATAGCTCTATATCTTGACGAGGTTTGTGGATGCCCAATCACAACAGGTCTAGCTGACAACGAAGCGTTTCGCAGAACTCGACGAGTCCTTGACGTAAGGCGCCGTATCTTCTTTCTCTTCCAACCTCGCCTGCTTGAACTCTTCACGTTATGCTTTTGTCGATACATTTTTCGTTGGTGTCTTGCTGTGGCGCCATCAATGACCGACTTCTTAGGGTGTCGCCGTCACACCTCGACAGCCAAAACGCAGACCTCGTTCAACCGAAGACTTTACAGAACCCGACGGAGCACGCTTCCATAAGGGAATGAATTTCGCTACGATCAACCAAAAAGGGGAAGACCACGAATGAAAGCGATTTTCTGTACACAATACGGATCACCGGATGTTCTTCGGCTCAAAGAAGTAGAGAAACCTGCTCCCAAGGACGATGAAGTATTAGTAAGGATTCATGCGGCATCCGCAAATCCCCTGGACTGGCATCTCATGAGAGGTTCACCGTTCCTGGCCCGCTTAGGGGGAGGGCTGCGCAGACCAAAAGACCCGAGACTCGGCGTTGACATCGCCGGGCGGGTGGAAGCCGTTGGCAACAACGTAACACGGTTTCAGCCAGGGAATGAGGTATTCGGGACCGTTAAGGGTGGTTTTGCCGAGTATGCATGTGCTCGGGAAGACAGATTGGCGTTGAAACCTGCCAACATTTCGTTTGAGGAAGCTGCCGCCGCCCCTGTGGTGGCATTCACAGCTCTGCAGGGTCTTCGCGACAAGGGAAAGATCCGGCCCGGGCAAAAGGTTCTGGTTAATGGCGCGTCTGGTGGCGTGGGTACGTTTGCGGTGCAGATGACCAAGTCGTTCGGGACAGAGGTCACTGGCGTGTGCGGCACGCGAAATCTGGATATGGTGCGCTCCATTGGCGCAGATTACGTCGTTGATTACACGCAAGAAGACTTCACCAAGAATGGGCAGCGATATGACCTGATTTGTGATGCTGTGGGAAATCGTTCGGTTTCTGATTACAAGCGTGCATTGAGACCCCAGGGAACTTGTATCATTATCGGCTTCACAACCCTGTCGCGTTTATTCGGACATGTGGTCTTGGGACCATTGTTGTCAATGACCGGGAACAAGAAAATCGGTCTCATGGG
>VBPP01000151.1 GCA_005877365.1 Nitrososphaerota archaeon | reverse complement strand
TTCGGCACTCGGGGCATGCTGGTTTCTTGAACCACCTCCCGACCGTCCGCTTCGGGGACTGCTCGCAGCAGAGCCCTCTGCATCTCGGCATTGCCACGCGGGAGAATTGAACCAGCCTCCGACCTCCCTTCCGCATTTGGTGCAAAAGCCGCGGACCAAGCATCACATGATTCGGATTGGAGACTTGACTCCCAACGTCGGCCTCGTATGGGTGAGCAGCTACTAGAGTTACCCGGAGGTCTCTCCCCACCCGTGTGGCCGCTTAAATACGATGATCAATTGATTGGTCAATCCGAAGACACGAAGATGAGTTCCCTTCCGAAAGATGGGATTGAGCATAGGAGGAGCATATCTCATCTGACGACGACAACCGTAACGCCGGAATTCGCGACGACGCCGGCCGAGACGCTTCCAAGCAGGAGCCTCCCCGACGCCCCTAGGCCGCGCGTACCTATCACTATGTGGTCAGCACCATCCTTCTTCGCAGTCTCGACGATCGCATTGGCCGGCGGCCCGGTCGCCCGAATGACCGTCCCTCCCGCGACGGACACGCCTGCGCTCTTCGCCTTGCTGACGACTGAGTTGACGTAAGTCTCCGCTTCCTTCTCAGCATAGTCATAACGCTCTTTGAGGATCGCAGACCCCGCTCCTCCGGCCCTGGGGCTCGAGGGAGTCACGGCGGAGGGTGATTGGACCACGCGCAGGACGTCGAGCTCCGCGTGGTAGTCTCTTGCGAAGCCGATTGCGGTCCTTGCGGCACGTTCCCCGTTCTCAGAGCCGTCGACCGCCACCAGTATCTTCCTCATCGCAACCGATATGTCCGGTTCGGCGACAGACGGCAACAAGGAAGAGGGAACCTCCAATATTGGCTCCTTGGGCACGACGACCGTCCTCGGGCTTCTTATGACCGAAGCGAAGATTATTCCCATGCCCGAGAGCACCGCGCCTCCGAGGAAGGCGTACCGGAAGCCCTCGACTGTCGCGGCTGCGGGGGTCACGGACGCGCCCAGACTAGCCACCACGACGCCGACTATCGTAACCGCTATCGCGAGGCCGATGGGACCTCCGACCTGTGTCGATGTGTTGATGAGCCCGGACGCGAGACCTTCCTCTCCCTTCCTGGCGCCGCTCAGCGCCGCAATATTGAAGGCCGTGAAGCTCGTGGCGGCTCCCAGCGAGACGACGAGCATTGCGGGCAGCAGCGCGGTGAGATAGGGGGTCTCAACCGAGAGCTGGTTGAGCAGGAGGAAGCCCGCGGCCTGAATCGTCATGCCAACAAGAAGGACGGGTCTTGCGCCGAAGCGAGTGACGAGCTTCGCGGAGAGGTAGCCTCCCACGGAGAGGAAGACCAGGGCCGTCGGCAGGAAGGCAAACCCGGCTGAGAGGGCTGAGTATCCCTGTATCTGTTGGAGATAAATCGTAAGGAGGAAGATCATCGCACTCACCGCCGAGATGGTAAGTATCGCGAGCGCGTTCGCGCTGAAGACGGCCCCGCGCCGGAGGAAGGACAATGGCATGAGCGGGGCACTGGATTTGTGCTCGATCACGACGAAGCCTGCCAGGACGACGGCGGAGAGCGCGAGAGGCGCTAGGGTCTGTAACGAAAGCAAGCCCTCGTTCGCCGCATTAGTCAGGGCGTAGACGAGGATCGACAGTCCCGCGGTCACAGAGAGCGCGCCGGGAAGGTCGAGCCGTCTTTGAGAGATGTCTCCCCGGCTCTCTACGAGGAATCGGTTTGCCGTGACGGCGGTCATAATTCCGATCGGGACGTTCACGAAGAAGATGGACCGCCAACCCAAGGTCGCAGTGAGTACACCCCCCAGGATTACACCCGCGGCGAAAGCGGCGGAGGAGACGGCCGCGAAGACGCTGAGGGCGCGGTTCCTTTCGCGCCCTTCCGGAAAGGTGACGACGAGCAAGGAGAGGCCCGTCGCTGAGGCTATCGCAGCCCCTATCCCCTGGACTGCCCTGGCGCCGATGAGGACGGCTTCCGAGGGGGCCAGACCACCCGCCAGCGATGAAAGCGCAAAAACGACCAACCCGATGCCGAAGAGCCTGCGGCGCCCGTAGAGGTCCGAGGCACGGCCGCTGAGGAGAAGGAAACCCGCGAAGGTGAGGCCATAAGCGCTCACTATCCACTGGCTGTTGGCGAGGGATATCCCGAGCTCTGTGCGCATCGTCGGCAGGGCTATCTGGACTATCGAAAAGTCGAGGACGATGACGAACTGTGCTGCGACGAGCAGCGTGAGGATGAGGGAGAGCCGCGGTGATGAGGGGGGTTTCGTCATGGACAATCAGGTAGATTCGAGGTTCGGAATCATCGCCTAATAAAGGAGGTAGTATTCTCCGACTAAGTAGGTATTATTTACTTAACTGATGGCCGATTCCAAACCGCAGCGATTGAGGACCACGCGCCGCCGGCCTTGCTCATTAAGCGAGACGTGCCCTCACTCCAGGGGCTCGTTTTTTCCTTTGAGGAGATGCCGGGAGGGACGCTTCGTCATCCACCTATTAGGTCGTGGCCATGAGGCGACCGATTCTCCGCTCTCTCGCCACCCGCGTGGCCGCTTAAATACGATGTTCAATTGATTGATCAATCCGAAGACACGAAGATGAGATTCCATCCGAAAGGTGGAATTGAGCATAGGCAATACCTGCGCCTCAAAAACGTGGTGGCGAGTGTCAGGGGATTTCCACGGCAGGGAGGCCTCCGGGTGGGACAGGGGAAGACATGCCAAACCTTGATTTCAGCCAATGCTGCGCGAACAGCGTAGCGAACAAGCGGAATTCTATCCGAAAGGGTAGCAAGTCAGCCAA
>VBPP01000150.1 GCA_005877365.1 Nitrososphaerota archaeon | reverse complement strand
CGCCTAATCACTCACGCCGAGGGGAATCGAGTATGTTTCAGTGAGGACGACCCCTGTTGACGACAGCGCGAACATCTCCGCTGTGTAAACCCCGGATGGCAGCCCGCTGACCGGGACGTCCGAAACAACCTCGGAGGCGTTCGGAAGAACGAACTGCGCGCTGCTGATCCCAACAACCTGTCGGGCGCTGTTGTACAAGACGCAGTACAGCGTCCCGCCGACTGCGGTGGGTAAGGTGTTGACGAGGGCGAGGTTCACTCGCGGGGTATGCTCGTCCGTCATGTTCACATTCGTGTCAGTCAATGCAACGGTGTTGTAGGCTGGGGCGGACGACCTCTCCCTGACCGTGAGGGTGGGAGTTATTGCCAGGGGGGCTAGAAATCCGGACTCTAGCGAGAGTGAATACACCCCTGACGGGGTCGTTACTGGGACGGCAAAGTCTGCTCCTCCCACACCATTCTTGTCTGCGCCGAAGTTACCTAGAAGGGCGAGCGGCGGGAAGGCCGTCTCGCTCACCAAAATCGCCGAATACATTTGATTGGGAGTCAGCCCCTCGGCCTCGACTGTCACGACGCTTCCTGGGAAGACGGTATAAGGCTCCAGCCTCGCAATGGGCCTGACGGTGAGGTGCGAGTGGGCCTGGGAGGTGGTCCCGAAGTATCCGTACGCGGTGGAGAGGTGGACGAAGTAGTTGCTCCCCGTCGCAGGCTCCAGAGCGGGAAGGTTCTCCGGGAGAAGGAATGAGGTTCCCGCGGGAATCCTCCCGGTGGAGTTTGTGACGAAGGCCCCGAGCACCGGCTCGCCCGCAACATCCTTCCACCGGCTCACCGTCACAAAGTACGTCGTTGTCGGCTCGAGCTTGAAGCCGGAGAGGAGGACCCTTTCTCCGGGGGTCGCGTTTGCCGAAGCACCCGAGGGTGTGAGAGTGACGGTTACGATGGAACTCGAGACACCAGCCCTCTCCGGAGGATAGTGGTCGGGAATGAATCTCCCGGGGAGAAGAAGAGGATGCCTTGGCCTCTGAGAGAAGTCGAACGCCTCCAGGAGGTCGGCGGCCCTCGAGTCACGAGACGCGAGCGGCGCAAGCCCATAGTTCGTTTCGATGAACTTGAGGACTGACGCATGGTCGGCTTGCGTGTGGTCGATGAAGTGGTGTCTGGCGTACGGCGAGATGACAATCAGAGGAACCCTGAACCCGTAGCCGACCTCGTCGACCTGAGGAGGAGGGACGTGGTCGTACCAGCCGCCGAAGTCGTCCCATGTGAGGAAGATAGCGGTCGAGCTCCAATACCTGCTCTGCATCACCTGGTTGATCGCTGTGACGACCCAGTGTTCACCTATCGAGGGGTCGTAGGGAGGGTGCTCACTCAGCTTCTGGGTGGGCGGCATCAGCCACGTCACGTTGGCGAGGAAGTTTCGGTTCAAGTCCACGAAGAACTGCTCGGTAGGGAGGATGTTCTTGAGCCTGCTGTTGTCCTTCATGATCGAAACAAAGTTCGGGAGTGGGTTCCAGCCGTTGGCCACGTTGTTACCCCCCGCGTACCATCTCCAGGAAAGCTGCTTCGCATCTACCTCGTCGACGATCGGCCTGAAGGAGAAGGTGCCGAGGGCGTTCGTCGTAAGTCCGCCGGAGGTGCCGGCGATAAGGTAGAGGTGATTCGGGAGGCTCGGCCCCATCACGGAGGAGAAGTAGTTGTCGAGTAGAGCGAAACGGGAAGCGTAATCCCAGTAGTACGGTACGTCTCTGCTGTCGTAATACCCCATCGTCAGATTCGTGCCCGTCGCGTAGACGAACCCGTCGTTCGCGCCGTTGTCGTACGCAGCGTAGCCGCAGCTGTCGTTGTGGCAGATGTCGCGCGGGAGGCTCGGGGTGTCCAGGTGGAACGGTCTCACGACAGGCTTCCCGCCCTTCTTTAGCGGCAGGTTCTCCTGCATGATAACGATGATGTGTTGAATCGGACTTGGCGCGGTCGACGCCTGCGTCGCGGGGATTGGGAAGTTCAACCCGAGAAGAAAGAGCAGTACCAGCGTGATGAGTTTCTCAGTACCTCGCAAGCCAGGACAGCCTTACATCTTCCAATAGAAAGTTATTAAAGCGTTCACGATTGCAAGAAATTGCACTGAAACTCTCAAGAATTTGAGAATCTATTCCCTACATGTGACTCTCGATCGCGAGCCTCAGCAGACTTCTGTGACAGTGAGACTCGTCCTTCTCCACGCAGAGTAGTGTCACGGTCCTCTTTTTCGCTTCCGCCGCAATCAACTTCAGCAGTTCCTCCTTCCCATTGAGGCTCTTCATGTAGTCTCTCTCGAACTCCTTCCAGCTAATCTTCCCCGATTTCCACCTTTTGATCAACTCCTTTTCTGTCCCTAATTCCTTCAACCACACATCGACCTTATCCTTAGCGACTCCTCGGGGCCA
>VBPP01000149.1 GCA_005877365.1 Nitrososphaerota archaeon | reverse complement strand
CCAGGAGAACAGGAAGCTCCTCCTCGCGGAGCTGGAGGGGAGAAAGAAGGTATGGAAGGAGGCGATTGCAAGACTCCTCGAGACGGTTAACCCCGACTACCAATCAATCCTCGCCTCGACGGATGCCACCGGGTTCATCAGGCTGGAGGAAGGGGGCGGCATCGAGGAGGCGGGGATAGAGCTCTTCGTCGGCTTCAGGGGGACGGCCCCGACAACCCTCGACCCGTTCACGCAGAGCGGCGGAGAGCGGTCTGTCGCACTGATGGCCTTCATTCTCTCCCTACAGTCGAGAATAGTCTCGCCGATGCGCGCGATGGACGAGTTCGACATACACATGGACCCGAAGAATCGGGAGGCGATGTTCAAGATGATCCTCTCTCACATCAGGGGGAGGCAGGGTTCGCAGTACCTCGTGATCACCCCTTCTATCCTGACCGTCTTCGACAAGACCGCACACGTCATCACCGTCCAGGCGGTCCACGGGGCGACGGAAGTAAGTGAATTGAGGGCGAAGTAGCTAGCTTGGGCGACAAGAAACTCGAAGATTTGTTGCGGGTGATTTCACTGTGCGCCTCGATTCAGTCCTCTAGCGCCAACCCCTTTGAAGTGGATATCATCGAAAAACTTCAAGTTTTGAAGAAGCATCTGCCCGACTGGGAATTCCTGGACGAACTCCTGCTCGACTCCGAGGCCCTCTACGAGCTCGCGCAGATAGTGAAATTGCAAGATTTGTGGCTCAAACAAAAAGCCACTTCTCTCTACATCGACCCGCTCCTCGTGCAGCTGAAGGTGAAGCTGCTGAGCAGGCAAGCCTTGGCCGAATCGTTCGTCAAGAGCTGGCATCCCATCGCTCAACTAGACCAGCTCTCCCCCAAAGGACTAGAGAAGGCCTTCGTCTACTGGCGGGACCTGCGGCCCTTCTCCGAGAGATTCAAGGACCAGTTCGGCACTTACGGCGCCAGGCCGGGGGTCGTGGACTATCAGGACCTCGTGGACCTGGGAATCTTCACCCAGGAGCAGTTCGACTCGAAGATGAACGTCGTGTACGACGAGCTCGTGCTGACTTCCAAGGGAGAGTGGGTCGACTACAGGGAATTCATCGAGAGCAGCGAGGTGGAGAAGAAGATCACGAGAGCCTACATCCTCGCTTTCCTGATAAGCGATGGAAGGGCGCTCGTCAAGACAGACCCCCTGACAGGCAAGATCTCGATAACGCCGCTCCCCCGCAGGGCAACCGGTGAGGCGAAGTCGGTCGCCATCTCGGTGACGGAGGGAACCTGATGGAGGACGCCGAGAAGGCGGAGAAGGCCTTCCTGGAGAGAAAGGTCCGCAAGGCATTCCAGACCCTGCTGCTTCAGAGAGGCCGCAACCCTGGCGTCAAGGGGTGGGAGCTCAAGAGGCACCTGGGAAGAGACTACAGAAAGATCCTGGATGTCCTCTCCGGCGACGTCAGGGCGCTCGGCCTCGAAGTCCACGAGGTGAAGGGAGGAGACGGGTCGGATGACGCCTCGCGCTTTCTACTCAGGTTCAGGGACCCCCCGACCCTGTCCGAGGCCGAGACGTCCGGGATAAGGATAGACGACCTCGCGGTCCTCGCCTCCTCGATAGCCTACATCAATTCGAGGCAGGGGAGAGCGGGGAGGAGAGAGCTGGAGCAGTTCTTGAAGGAGAAGTTCCCAAAGTGGAGGGTCGATTACTCGATCGAGAGGTACATCAAGAAGGGGTACCTCGACCAGGACGAGAAGTCGCTTCTTCGAATCGGGTGGAGGACTCGCGCCGAGATTGACGAGAGAACTCTGATGACCCTCCTACTGTCCCGTGGAAGCGAAGTAGCGACGGCGTAGGGCTTCCCTCTCACCTTCGATTACCAAGTCGATAACCTCCAACTCGGCCGACCTCTTCAGCGATGTAAGCAGTTTGAGCCTCTTACCGCGGAACGCCGACCTGCTCCCCGCCTTCAGGGCGAGCGAGAAGACGTTTTCGTACGAGTCGGTCGAGAGACCGATTGTTTCGCGCCCGCAGCTAGGACACTTCTTCAGCGTCTCAAGGTCCCTCACCCTCCTCAGCTCGAGGAACTCCCAGCAGTGGGTACAGACGGCCACGAGGAAGGTATCGAGGATCCTCACCCGGGTGGATTGGCGAAGTAGCGCGCGGAGCCTCTCGGGAGAGACGATCTCCCCCCTCCTGCTAATCTCCTCCACCCCTATCCTGGCTATCGGTGAGAGTCCCTCGTACTCCAAGAGCCTCAGCTCTATCTCTCCACTCTTCATCTTTGACACCACTTTGGACGCCCCGTCGACGTCGAAGTCGTCGTGAAAGATAACCTTCATCGCCTCCTCGTACACAGGTGTCTCCTTCAGGGCCTCGATCAGTCCTGATATCGAGACGCTGCCATAGTCCGCGTCCTTCGAGATGGCGCCGCACTTTTTTCCGACGTGAATCAACCTCCGCTTGAAGATGCCAGACCTCTCAACGGCCTTCTCCGCCGCCTTTCTCAGGTCCGTCGTCTGCAGCTCCTCCATGATAGACACGACCGCCCTCGCCGAAACTTCAGCCTCGATCACGATCCGGTACGGGTCCTGCTGAACCGCGACCGACTGCCCAATCTTCTCGGAGATCAGGTGGCCGACCACCCTCGCGAGCAGCCTGTTCACCCTGTGCCCGAAAGAGGCCTGAATTATCGCATACCTGTCCCACCTCTCGACCGTGACGAGCCTGTCCGAAGGGATTGGCAGCCCGGCTGAGCTCTGCTCAGCGACTTCCCTCAAGGCATCTCTAAGCGTCTCCTCGCTTACGGGATAGGTCTTGACCAGCCCTTTGATGAACGTCGCCTCGGACCCCTCGGCGACGGCCTCAGCGTACCCGCGCCTCGTCGCCCCGACCTCGAGCGCTACGTCTAGGGGGACTGGTATCTCGTCCCCCACCCAGTTGGGAACTGCCCCGGTCGGGTCGTCTTCCGCCCTGACATAGATCTTGTCGCTGTAGATCTGCTCTATCTTCCAGCATCGTCCCCCCTCTACGAACTTGACTCCCACCTCCCCGTACTCGGAGACGAACGCTTCGTCGAGGGCACCGACCATCCTGTCACCCTCGACCACCAGGTACTGCTTCTCGTCAGGAATCATCGACAGGTTGGCGAAATAGTAATCGAAGAGAGGCTTGATGTCTCTCGCCCGAGAGACCCTGTTCTCCGCCTCGCTGTAGAACGCTAGCCTCGGGTACCTCTCTCGCATGTACGTCACGAGCTTCTTGAGCGTCTCCACGCTGAGCTTCGAATATGGATAAGACTCCCTGAAGAGGGAGTAGACCTCCTCGAGGCTCCATGACCCCCTCTCGATGAGTAGCCCCGCGATCTGGTGCACCGCAGAATCGTAGGGTTCCTCGAAGGGTTCGAGCGGCTCCAGCTCCCCCAGCGTTGCCCTCCTGCAGAGGACCATCGCCTCCAGCGTGTCGTCGGAGTCCTGAGTGATGACCAATCCTCTCGATACCCTCCCTATCTTGTGGCCGCTCCTCCCCACTCGCTGAATCAGTCGCGTAACCTGACGCGGAGAGTTGTACTGAATCACAAACTCGAGGAATCCAATGTCGATGCCGAGCTCCAGGCTGCTCGTGCAGATCACCCCGAGAAGCCTCCCCTCCTTCAGGTCTCTCTCGACCGCCTCCCGTGTCGCCTTCGAAAGTGAGCTGTGGTGTATCCCGATGGGGAACCTCGGGTCCCAGACACGGAACCTGTTCGCGAGGGCTTCGGCCTCCGTCCTGGTGTTCGTAAATATGAGGACGGACCGATACTTCTCCACGTTCTCCCTTATCGTCCTCAGCCTCGCCGCGACCTCGGGGAAGGAGTAAATTGTTTCCGCGAAATGCGAGTCAGCCTCTGTAGGCCTGGGCACCTCCACCCTTAGAGAGAGGTCCTTCTCGACTGGGACCCTGAGTATCTCGCACTCTCTCCCCCTCCCGACGAGGAATTCGGCTATGCGCTCGGGGGAGCCCACCGTGGCGGACAATCCAATGACCTGGAGATCCCCCTTCACCAGCCTTCTGAGTCGCTCAAGACCGACTGCGAGCTGGCTTCCCCTCTTGTCCTCCGCCAGTTCGTGTATCTCATCTACGACGAGCCATCTCAGCGTGGCGAGGCTCTCCCTGATTCTTCGCCCTATCAGAAGTATCTGGAGGGTCTCCGGGGTTGTGATCAGTATGTCGGGAGGCGCGAGGCTGAGGTTCGTCCTCTCCGCCTGTGAGCTGTCGCCGTGCCGCACTCCGAGACGGATGTCGAAGCGCTTACACCACCACTGCATCCTCTCGAGCATGTCGCGGTTTAGAGCGCGCAGGGGGGTCACGTAGAGCAGCTTCGTCCCCCTGGGGCGGGTCGCCCCCTCGCGAATCAGCTTGTCTAGTATGGGGAGGATTGCCGCCTCTGTCTTCCCGGTCCCCGTCGGAGCCATCAAGAGGGCGTTCTTCCCCTCGGTCACTATCGGGACGAGCCTCACCTGAGGGTCGGTGGGGGATGAGAACCCTCGCTCCTTCAGCGCCTGAACGAGCGGAGGGGAGAATAGCTCGAAGACGCTCGCCTCCTTCAGGGGTGACCACCTACTTGCTGTCCCAGTACGGGCGGGTGGTGACGAATCGCAGCTTCGCTTCCAAGACATCTCTGTAGAATTCGTCCTCGTCGGTGTGCATCCTCGCCAGAATCCTCGCCGCCGTCTGCGGTCCTATGCCGTAGACCGAGAGGGCGATTATGGCTCTCTTTCCGTAGGACAAGACGAGGTCAGCCGCCCTCCTAGCCTTGGCGAGTTCCTCCCTCTCCTCCTTTGTCAGCTCGTTATTCCCCAGCCTCTTTCTCACGAGGAGTTCGACCTGTCCGGGATTCCAGAAGCAGGGGGCGAGAAGAGAAGAGCCGCAACCGTGGCAGAGAGGCTCCTCCGAGACCTCCCCAACCCTCGCCGGCGGGTGAACTCTCCCACACTTCACGCAGACGAGGTGTACGGAGGTGCCGTAGATGCTTACCTTCATCCTCTGAGAGGTGGTCTTCGCCAGAGAATCCGGGGCGACGGCCTCCGGGACGTCGAGGTACCTGTAGAGGATGTGATATGCGATGGGCGAGGGCCTTTCTTTCGAGTAGAAGACCTCGACCCTGGGTGTTCCTTCGGAAACCCGGATGAGCAGCTGCTTGGTCCTCTCGATGTCTA
>VBPP01000094.1 GCA_005877365.1 Nitrososphaerota archaeon | reverse complement strand
CTTCACGCAGCACAAGCACGATTAAATAGCGTCCCGGGCAAAAAATCAAGGCCCCGGAATGACGACCCAGCGGACGGTCTTCAGGGATGAGTCGGTCCTGTTTCCAGAGCACGTACCACACACAACTCCTCACAGGATGGACCAGATCAGGACGCTGGAGTTTTACTTTCAGAGCGTCGTCGAGAAGTCGCCGCAGGCGAGCCAGAACGTCCTCCTCTACGGCCCGGTCGGTTGTCATAGAAAAGGGCAGCTCGTTTTGATGTTTGACGGATCACTCAAACGTGTCGAAGACGTGAGCCGAGGAGACTTGTTGATGGGTCCAGACAGTGCTCCAAGAAAAGTGCTTGAGACAGTACACGGGTTTGGAAAGATGGTCGAGGTCCAGCCGATAAAGGGGAAGCCGTTCGTAGTCTCTGAAGACCATATCCTGACGGTTATACAAACTCGATTGAAGAAACATCCACGAAAGCCGTCTGAAGATACTGGGGGGATAATCAGAGACATCAGAGTAAGCGAGCTACTAAAGCTTCCAAGATGGTATGTTGGTCCCAAAGGACTTTACAAACTGATGCGAACCGGCGTCGATTTCCCTCTGATACCAGTTGGGCCGATTGACGCTTACTTTCTTGGCGTGTATTTAGGAGACGGAGGTAGCGCCAATGGTGGAATCACCATTACTTCGGCAGATGCAGAAATAGCGACTGTCGTAAATGGCCAAGCTGGGAAGTACTTGCTGAAAGTACACCGATACCCGGCAGGACAAGCTAACCTATACCATCTGACTCCTGGAAGGACGGGCGGGCAAGCATTACTAAATCGGTTGGCTCGGGACCTAATAGCATTAGAACTCTACAAGAAAACATCTGAATTGAAGTTCATCCCAACCCAGTATAAATTTGGATCAAGGACGACGCGTCTAGAAGTTCTAGCTGGATTACTGGATACAGACGGTAGCCTAGATGGAGGATACTACGATTTTCTCACGAAGTCTAAACAGCTCGCTGAAGATGTAGCATTTGTGTCTAGAAGCCTTGGATTCTACGCTTTTGTCCGGGAGAAATCTTCTCATGATCAATTTGGTCATGAAGGATTGTATTATCGAGTCGGAATTTCAGGTGACATTTCCAAAATTCCTACTAGGGTTAGTAGAAAACAGGCACCGACAAGAAGGCAGAAAAAAAGCGTCTTAAGGACGGGCTTCACGCTAAAACCTCTGGGGGAGGAAGAGTACTTCGGTTTCAGAGTCGATTCTGACCAGCGATATCTCTTGGACGATTTCTCGGTAACGCACAATTCCGGCAAGACGATGCTGGCGAAGAAGCTCGGGGAGGCGCTCCAGAAGAAGGCGATGCTCTACGGCAACCTCGTCAAGCTTGTTCACGTAAACTGCAGAATAGACAGGACGCTCCAGGCAATCCTTGTCAAGGCGCTGAGCTCGCTCGGCTACGCCTACCCCTCGCGCGGCTACTCCTTCGAGGAGCTACTTCACTCCCTCCTCGAGGAGCTGAAGAGGAGCAGGACCCATCTCATCCTAGCCTTCGACGAAGTCGACTCGCTCGTATCCTCCGACCCCTCGACACTCTACACCATAACGAGGCTGAGGGAGATTTCTCAGGGGAGTCAGGTCTTCTCCTCCCTTCTCGTCTCGAAGACTCTCGACTATCTGAAGATGGTCGACCTGAGCACCCTCTCCTCGATACAGTGGAACACAGTCTCGCTCGAACCCTACTCGGGCGAGCAGCTCTACGACATACTGCTGTCGAGGAGCGTCGATGCCTTCAACAGCGGCTGCATAAGCGAGGAGTGCCTCCAGCTCGCCGCAGACATAACCAGCACCTACGGGGATGCGCGCTACGCGCTCGACCTGGTGTACAGGGCGGGGAAGGTCGCGGACCTCTCCGAGTCCCACACGGTGATGCCCGAGCACGTCAGGCAGGCGAAGGCCTCCCTCCCGCCCCAGTTCAGGAAGGAGGAGCTTTCGTACCTGACCAAGCACCAGAGGATCGTGCTGATGGCTATCTCGAACCTACTCAAGAAGAGCGACTCGACTCACGTCACGATAGGCGAGGTGGAGAAGAACTACAACTCGCTCTGCGAGGGCATGGGAGTCGCGGCGAACCACCACACGCAGTTGTGGAGCGACGTCAACGAGCTGGCCAGGAAGGGCATCATAGAGACCCAGCTCTCGGGGAAGGGTCTACGTGGCAGGACGACGCTGATCGGTCTCTCGCTCGTCTCAGCCAAGGAGCTGATTGGCGAGCTGGAGAAGGGGATGGTGACCGGTGTTAGAGGTTGAAAAAGTGCTCTCCTCGTACGGGAGGGTGAAGGTGCTCGGGATAATTCTCTCGAGCGGTGAGCTCAACCATCTTCAGGGTGGACTACACGAACCCCTTCGTGGCCACACTGAACCGTTTCATCTCTGACTGGAACGAGCTCTCCCATCAGACGGGCCCGCAGAGGTCATTCGCCTAGTACCGAGAGAAAGGTCTTCTGGAAACTGTCGTAGATGTCCCTCCGCCCGGAATGTTCTCGGCAGAGGCACATCGATGAGACCCTCCGCCTGTCGCAAGCCTCGAAGTAGGGGCAGCCCTCGCACGCAAGGTTCAGGCAGATGAAGCAGCGGACGCTCAGCTCGATTGGCTCGGAGAGGGCGCTCCCGATCGTCCTAACCGCCGACTCGATATCCGTGTCCGAGCTCAGCATGAAGCCGCTCTCCCTGTCGTACTTCACGCCCTCCTTCATTAATGCGGAGAAGACCGCGGTCCCCATCCTGGGTAGCTTGAACCAGCCTCCGATCGTGATTTTCATCCCGCTCTCGCCGCCTGCGCCTCTTTGCTAAGAAACTTCTCAAACGGCTCCTCGAGGCTCATGCTCTTGAGCAGCTCAGACCTGAACTTCTTCGACCCGCACATCACGAAGAGGTACGGAAGGTCTTCGACCGCCGCGCCCCGCCTGCTGGTGTGCATGCGACGCGCGTAAGCCTCGCTGAACTCCTTGACCTTCTTCGAATCGTTCCAGATCCTGATTTGAAGGTTCCACGGGACCCCATCCTGAGAAAACTGGACGCCCCCTCCGGCCAGAACCTCCCTCAGCTCCGTCGCGAGCAGAGTGTCGAGATACCTCAGCAGCCGCCAGTCCTGCCCCCTCATTATCCTCCCCATCAGGACGTCCGCCCTCGAAAGGACCTCGATTGCCGCCCTCATCCTCTCTGAAGCGAGCCTCGACCTGAGCACGCTGGAGAAGAGGTCTCTGACCTTCTCCCGCGGCTGGCCGGGGTAGTTTCGCAGCGCCCGATACGCCGAATCAAGCCCTGGGGCTTCCAGGAAGGAGTTTATCGCCTGCGCAGCGGTCAACTCGACGTCCTTCTGAGTGACGGATGAGCGGCTCTGCATTGCGTTGATGGCATACCTCATGTCTCCGTTGGCCGCTACGACGATTTCTTTCAGCTTCTCCTCTTCTACCTCGATCGTTTCCTTCTCTGCGACCATCCTCAGGTACATCTCGACTTCTCTCGGCGGCGGAGGCTTGAAGGGGAGGACGAGAGAGACGTCTGAGAGTTTCCTCACCTTCTCGGAATCCGGGTCGTTGGCCGCCATCACGATGGGATTGTGCGTCGTCTTCACGGCTTCTTTGATGAACTCTAGGGCACCATAGTCAGTCCTCCCCGCGAGGCCATCCACTTCATCGAGGAAGATCAGCGAACGCTCACCGTAGAGGCTCGTGCTGTTCATGACTTCGCCCATCCTCCTCTCGAGCGCCTCTCTGGTCCTCGCGTCGCTGGCGTTCAGCTCCACCAGGTTTATCCCGTTCTTTGCGGCGAACAGGTGCACGAGGGTGGTCTTCCCGGTCCCCGGCGGGCCGATTAGAAGGGCCGCCCTGCTTCCGACCTTCCATCTCCTGTACCACTCGACAAACCTCAGCCTCGCCTCCTCGTTCCCCACCATAGCTTCGATGCTCCTCGGCCTGTACCTCTCGCTCCACAATCAGAGGGCGCCCCCTACGAACACACAGAGGCCTGCGAGCATTCCGAGGAGGGCTACCCTCTTTACCACCATCGCGTTCGCCGCGCTCGGCTTCCTCAAGATCGAGACCGCTAAGTAGGCGAAGATGAGGTCAGGGAGAACCACACCGAGGCTGTAGAGGAGGTTTGCGGAGCCGACGAGGAACGGCAACCAACTCGCAAGGACAGCCGAGAGGAAGAGTGCCGCGCCGGCCGCGGCGGCCCTCCCCGTTCCCTGAGCTATCGCCAGGGATTTGATGCCTCTCTTGGCGTCACCCGGGATATCGGCAATCGCTTTCACCACCTCCCTTCCCACCCCGGCGAGGAAGGAAGTG
>VBPP01000093.1 GCA_005877365.1 Nitrososphaerota archaeon | reverse complement strand
ACTGTCACTGACCTGAAGTTTTTTTCTGGCGCCCACAAGGTACGGCTCCGATAATCCTCTTGCCTGAGCCTTCGCCAACGGGGCGAGCTGGCTCAAGAAGGCGTAATAGAAGATGGTCTCGGCGGTGTTCGAGCTGTGCGGGTCAAGAAGAGAAGCGACGTACCCCCTCGACCTCAGTGCCGCGTGGAGACGTGCACCTATTCGAGCCGGGTCGAAGGCGGAGAAGATGATCACAGAGTCCGAGGCTTTGAGGGAAAAGAGCTCCATGTGGCTGAACTCTTCAAGCTGCTCTGCGTAAGCCCGATATCCGAGAATCTCGTAGACCTTGGCGGCGCCGTAGACCGCGATCGCGTGGACCGCGTTGTTTCCGAGTATGTAGGTAGTTCCGTGGTCTGAGATGGCGGCCTTCTTCTGCGCCACCTTGGCCGCTGAGTAGGCCCTGCTGAAGTTGCAGGAGAACTCCCCCAGGGCCACCTTCATCGACGCGAGGAGCGCTAGGGTAAAGGATAGCGTGCCGGCGACTCGCGCCCTCGACTCATGAGGAAGGAGGATAACGTCGTCCACCTCTTCTGCCAGGGGGCTGTCCTGGTTCGCGGTGATCGCGATCCTCCTTCTCGCCAACCCGCGAAGCTTCCGGGCGGCTGAGACGTTCGAGCTGGTTCGTCCTGAGACCGATATGAAGAAGACATCTCTGCCTGCAGCCGCAGAGGGAATCGTGAAGATTGCGTACGGGTCGAAGGCCAGGTACTTCCCGCCACTCAGGTAAAAGGTGGTTAGGGCGGCCGCGTACGAGTCGCCGGCTCCGACGAAGATTGAACCGGACGTTGCCCGCTCGACCGGGATGGAGAGGAACGATCGCAGCTTCGAGGGCTGCTCCCCGACCTCTCTCATTGTTGCGGTGAGGATACTACCGGTCAACTGAAGCGGGTGGGACTTCACCTCTACTAAGGCTTAAGAGACGACCGAATTGAATCTCGCCAGACATGAAATACGTCGAGGGGTCGAAGAGAGTTTTTCTTGATACGGGCATCCGCTTCCAGAGAAGGATCGTGCAAGCGATCGGAATCATAAAGGTCGCCGCGGCGAGAACGAACGTCTCGCTAGGACTCCTGGACCGCCCCACAGGCGAAGCGATCGTCAAAGCGGGTGAGGAGGTAGTGGCGGGTGCGGAGGAGGCGTCCCGCCTCCTCGGAAGGAAGGTGCATCCCAACGACCACGTGAACATGGGGCAGTCTTCCAACGACGTTGGCCCAAGCACGATGAGGGTGGCCGCCGTGTCAGCGGTCTGGGAGGAGTTGGTGCCCGCTCTAAAACAGACTATATCGAGCCTCACTCGCCTCTCGAGAAAGACCTCCAGCGTTTACAAGGCGGGGAGAACCCACTTGAGGGACGCGCTCCCGGTGACGATGGGCCAAGAGTTCGAGGCGTATGCGAACGCCTTCCGCGAAGACCTGAAGAGCGTCACCTCCGCGGCGGCGTACGCCAGTGAGTTGCCGATGGGAGGGACGGCCGTCGGGACGGGACTCAACACCGACCCTCGCTTCGGCACAATGGTCGCGATCGAGATAAGCAGGATGACGGGCTTGAAGTTCGTCAAGGCGCGGAACACCTTCAGAGCGACTCGGCTGCTCACAGACCTCGCGTCACTGAGCGGTGGGCTTCGCAGCATCGCTCTCGACCTCTACAGACTCTGCCAAGACCTCAGGCTGATGTTCTCGGGGCCCATCACGGGTCTCGGCGAAATCGATATCCCCACGCAGGAAGAGGTCGCGGGCAGCAGCATCATGCCCGGTAAGACCAACCCCATAACAGTCGAGAGCGCACTGCTGGCCTGCGCTCAGGTGATGGGTCTGGATGAGGCGAATAAAGTCTCGGCGATGCTGGGCGAGTTCGAACTCTCGATGGGGGTTCCGTTGATGGGTCACAACCTTGTCTCACAGATTCGTCTTCTCGTCGAGGCCCTTCTGAAGGTGTCCACTGTCGTGCTAGACAGCGTCTCTCCCCGGGAGGCGAGGAGCAGAAGATTTGCGGAGAGCAGCCCCGCTCTCGTGACTGTCATCTCGCCGAGGATAGGCTATGACAAGGCGGCGGCGATCGGGAAGAAGCTCGAAGGCGGCCTCTCGATTAGAGAGGCGCTGAAGGACCTAGGCTATGGGGAGAAGGAGATTGACAAGATACTGGATCTCAAGAGACTCGTGCGGCCGGGGATACCAATCAGGGAGATTGCGAAGTAGGTATCGTCAGGGAGACCATCGGCTCACCGTCTCGCCCTAACACCTATCTTCTTCATCAGCTTCCCGAGTTCAGAGTCGTCGACTGAATCTACCCTCAGGTACCTCAGAATCTCGTCCTCGTTCATCCCCATCCTCCTGGCCTCGTCGATGGTGTACCTGTAAGCCTCCAGCTCGGTCGGCCTATCGACATACTCGAAGGCCTGGTCGTAAAGCTCCCTTCCCTCCAAGAATTGTTTTACGTGGACCAGCACGTGAACGACATCGAGGTAGAGAAAGTTCAGGCGGGCACTCTCGAGGTATCGACGACTGATGCAGACCGTCCCCGTGTCACGGTCGAGCCAGAGACCCCAATCGAAACCCTCTACCTTGAGTTTCAGGTGCCGAGTTATCCTTGACATGCTAGTCTTCGTGCCGAATACTCTAAGAAGGGTCGGCGAGTCGTCGAGTCCCGTGAAGACATCCGAGAACCTGTGCTCTCCCACCTGGACTTGCCTTCTCGTCCTGAAGCCCCTCACGCGCAAGACTAACAGAAAATTCGGTTCGGCTATCAAAAGAACGAGAATCAAAAAGACCCAATGCCCCGATAAAGAATGGTTGACACTTTTACCGGGGGATGATAGAGAGCCAAGGTCGCTCAAGACAGCGCGGGACGCGAAGGTTCGCGCCGAGCTCTCTTCGCAACAGCAGCCGCGACCAGCGCCAGGAAACCCCAAATCAGGATCGCAACGCCCAGACCGCCGTAGTCCCAAGCGAAGTTGTGCAACCAGTCTGGAGAGCGCCTCGATGATATGGGTTCACCGACATCCTGCCACTCGGGAAATGTCGTGTGTGTGGAGACAGCTCCGTAGAAGAACGTTGCGAAGGTCCATTTCTCACTGCCTATCTTCAACGTACCCCCTGAGTTCGTGTACGCCGTGGTTGCCAGAATCGTTCCGTTGAATGGACCCAAAATGCTGCCGTTGCCCCGGAGCTCCAGGGTCGCGTTGACAGTCACCTGCGAATCCTTGTTCTTGAAAAAGTCCTCCTGAGTTGGGGTTATGCTGAGAGACTGTGAGTCGCCCAGAAAGACGGCCAGAAGAAGACGAATATTCTGCTTACCATTGTACGTACCTCCGAGCCCGGCTGTGTTGCCCGACCAGACAACTACGCTGTCGTTCGAATAATCATTCATGATCGCATCGGGTTGTCTAGCCTCCATCTTCTGAAGATGTTGATTGAATATGTTCGCAGCAGCCAGAATCGCGACAGGCGTGGTGCTCACCGAAGTAGTCGTCGAGGTGGAACCTGACGATTGAGAAGACCAGAATAACGCGCTCGCAGCGATGACGGCGACGGCGACGAGCAAGCCTGCAACCGCGCGCGCGGAAACTCCCTGCCGCATCTTGGATGAATGAATGCCCTATTGTAGAATTAAGTTTTCCGCATCTCCTCCCGACATGGGAGGGGTCCCTCCGGGACTTTGAGCCTCGAAGGTCCAAGTTTCACATGAATAATTATGCGCCGTTTGCTTGGCTGGGTTCCGAGTGTACCATAGAGTTACACTGATCGCGAAACGTATTCTTGGCAGGTCGGCTTTACTCATTCTTTAGGAGCTAGGGAGTATGAATATGCGATCAAGAAATCGGGGAGATGGCTCACCACAGAGCCTTTGTTCATCGCCATGCTCTTCCTGCAGTACAAGACCATTCGGTCGCTCGAAGGGGAGGCAGAGCGACTGAAGAAACTTCGCCTTGACGGAAAAACGACTGGATGACCTCCGTAGGTCTCAATTGTCTTCTGATTCAGGTTCAGTTCCCGCCAAGGTGAAGTTAGATCTGTCTCTCCTTCTGACATCTCTGTAGCACGTTCTCTGAAGTCCTTCTGCTGGAAAAGGGTGCCAGAATCCCAATTTTATGGCACCAGGGTGAGGTCCGTGGCGGGAAAACGAGCTTGATTCCTCCAAAGCTGAGATGGTCAACAGGCATTGACTAGATCATCACTAAAATCGAGACGTTGTCTATGAGCATAGAAATAAGAGCGTGCCGCACGACAACCTTCTCGTCGGCGCACCATGACCAAGAATGACGATGAGGGTTTCAACGTTGG
>VBPP01000092.1 GCA_005877365.1 Nitrososphaerota archaeon | reverse complement strand
TCTGTTGGGCGCTTCCTAGAATAGGCCGGCCAGTGCAGGATCCTCTCCGAGTATTTTGTTCAGCGTTTCGGGTTCAAGGAGCAACCTTATTCTCTTTGTTCGCCCACGTCTTCCCTTACTCACTACGGCCGCTTCGACCAAGCCCAGCAAGTCCAACTCCGCGAGGATGCCACTGACTCGGCGTTGTGTCAGTAGCTCCGTCGAAGTCTTTTTCACTATCGAACTATAGGCTAGGTAGACCTCGCCTGTATTTGTTCCACCTATGAACCTCGAAACGGCGAGCAGTATGACTTTGTTCTGAAGAGGGAGAGAACGAACTGCTTCTTCGATGCGGTCGTGTTCCATCTTGTCGGAGGCCTTCCTTACGCATGTGTCGTCAATTGTCTGCAGCCCTTCGCGTTCGCCGACCTCGCCAGCTATTCTCAACAAGTCCACCGCCCGCCTCGCATCGCCGTGTTCGGACCCGGCCATCGCTGCGCATAGATTGATTGCGGACTCGGAGAATGTAGAGGGTTCGAAGGCTATGGCAGCTCTCTCCTTCAGAATCTCCTTCAACTCGTCTACGTTGTACGGGGGAAAGACCATCTCTTCCTCTCCTAGGCTGCTGAGTACGCGTGGGTCAAGGTCTTCCTTGAATTTCAGGTCGTTGGAGATGCCTACCAGACTCAAAGAGCCGGGGATTATTCTGTCGCCCGCCCTTGTGAACTCGTACAGACTGCCGTCACCTTGCGACTTCACCAAGTAGTCTATCTCGTCGATCACGAAGATCACATGACGTCCTCCAGACCGAATTCGCTCGAAGATTCGGCTGATCAGCTCTCCGATGGAGAGCCCGGTGAAAGGGATTTCTTTCCGGGATAATCCAAGAGATAGGGCGAATTCGGCCAGGGTTCTATATTCTGTTCCTGCGATTCTCGTGTTTACGTATGACACCGCGAGTGCGGACTCCGAGGTCTCGGCTTGAAGTCTTCCAAGTACATACTTCGCCACGGCAGTCTTTCCAGTACCTGTCTTTCCGTATAGGAGGAGGTTGGACGGTTTCGAGCCGTGAAGGACTGGCGCAAGGACTTCGGCGACTCCGTTCAGTTGGTTCTCTCTGAAAGGAAGTTTGTCCGGAACGTACTCGGGAGTGAGCACCTTTCTGTTGACAAATAGCGCTTTTCCCTCCTTGGCCCTCCTGAAGATCGAATCGACCTTTTCAGTCATTCTTTTTTCAGTGGAAACACTGGTTAGATAAGCTCTCCGCCCCATCATTTCCGGTGTTACAGCTGCGCGTTGCGGTTTATTTTTGAATTAGAGCGCCACGCAGCCCGCGCTTGATTGCAGAACAATCGGCATAAGTCCAGATGTCTAATACTCGAAACCAAGCATAGAAACCTCATTCGCGATGGTCCGTTCCGTGCTGGAGCTTTTTCCACTGGAAAGAGAGGGGTCCCGGGGTTGTAGTGAACCATAGTGAACTAGACCGCAGGACGGGATGAAGACAGACCCCAATGTTTCCACTGGAACAACTCTAGGCCTTTGGGGGAAGAGAGGGTTGATTCTTGCCTTCTATAGGACGAAAGAAGCTGTTACAGAGAGGTTCGCAGACGAGCCTAGTGAACACCTGTGAACTCTCCCGAACGTCTCATCGTGTGGTCAAAGATTCTTGCTGCATAGTTCACAAGTTCACACCCAGAGCGCCTTAAATCAACCTTGCAAGGGGAGGTGTTCACCGACTTGCGAAAGAGGGTCAAGATCGAACTCCAAGACGATGAAGGAACGAAGTACACTCTGGCCCTCGAGGGAAAACTGTCGAGAGAAAAGGTAATGAAAGTCATGGACTTGATGGAGATGATAAACGTCCCAGTCGAAGATGGCCATGGACCCACGCCGAGTCAGGACACTTTTTTCGGGAAGCTCTACGGTTTGATCGAGACAGCGTTCCCTGGGGGCGAGTTTTCTTCCTCCGATGTAGCTCAGGAATTCGAAGAGAGATACGGCTCGCCAGTGAGGCTCGCTACCGTCTCCACCTATCTTTCTCGGCTTACCGATAAGAATCATTTACGGCGAGAAAAGTTTGGCAATTCGTGGGTGTATCGACGAGTCTACCTCAAGACTGCTCAGCTCGCGGACAGGTAACGACGTCCCTCTTCCGTGAGTTCGTACACAAAGGGCTTCTTCTGATCGGCTCGAGAAACGAGACGCCGTTCGAACAGAGTCTTCATCAATCTGGCCGAGTGTTCCCGAGATTTCTTCACGAGCGTCTTGATTTCAATGGAGGTACGGGGACGCTCCATGAGGAGCTGAAGGACGACACGTTCGGTTGGTTCGAGATCCTCCCTAGTTGGGGCGGCGGTTTTCACTTCTTGCTTCTGTTCTTCCTTCGCTTCCGCGTTCTGCTGCGGCTGCACCTCCGCCTTTGCGGTTTGAACAGGAACGCGCTCCTTTGCGGCTCTGGGGAGCGTCACTTCTGCTAACCTTGATTCGTAGACATCGAACCGCGTCACAACGTCAAGAATGCGTTCGTCCTGCTTCTTGAGGCGAGAGTCTAGGGCGTTCCAGATGTCACGACCAAGCTCGGTGGATTCGGCAACCTTAAGAAACCGGATAGCCCTGCCGCGAAATACGTAATTAGATCGCCGTCCAAGGACGCCCCCGGCTGTGATGTTACACGATATAAAGCATGTCACTCAATCACAACTCTCCTCACAATTGCACGAATCACATCCAGAAGCTCCTCTTGGTGAGTTTCGTCGGGTTCAAAGTTCGACGGGAGGACTTCGATGAGGCGCTTGAGCTCTTCGCCACGAATCAGACCCAGGTTCAAGCCAACGATCATCGTCCAGATTGCAGATTGAAGGTTTCGTAAAGCCTGGTCGAGTACCCTGTGATACGTTCCTATCTTGACTGGGTCTGGCGTCCTCAGATTCGCTGCTTCTTTTGAGCTGATTTCACCGCGAAGCACTCTTCGATGCAATTGAAGCGATTCGATCTGTGCTTCAGTCAGGGCGGACAACCTTCCCAGCTTTCTTGCGTAGTCGTACCCCATAACTGAATGACATAATACAACTTAGTATTAAGAACCTCCGCTACCTGAACTACATTTATTGTATGTTTCTTATCTTGAATACACTATTTAGACGCACAAATGCATAGTAAACAATAATTTTCGATAAACCTTACCGGTGAAGAGGCTAAAGCGGGTACGATGCTGCAGGCAAACCGAATCTGATTGTGCACCTACCACGAATGTTTTATCTGTCGCTTGTAAAGTCCTGCCCGGGAAGATGGGTCGCAGAAGAAGGAAGGCTTTGCGGATTGTGAAGAGATCGCTACCGAAGGTATTCGCGTGCCCACGTTGTGGAATGTTGACCGTACGCATCACATCACATGAGGACGAGACATCACAAGACACCGTGTTCATGGTGGCGTGTGGCAACACTGGTTGTGGGCTACGTCGAGAACTAAGGTACCCTACACGCCGCGCAGAAATAGACGTGTACAACACATTCGTAGACGACTTCGCGCGAGCAGGCGCTTAGAGTTTGCAGCCTGGAAGAATCGAATCCTTACTTGTTTCGAAGGCCAAAAAAACGGGAAGCATCTGCGCAGCCTTGATTGACCCGGAGGATTTCACAGCCTCGGAGGCCGCCACAGTCGCAGCCGCTTCGCAGCGGGCAGGTGTCTCAGCGATTCTGGTTGGAGGCTCGACGGTAGCGGATCAGCGGCAGCTCGACTCAGTTGTGACGCGGATAAAGAAGAGCGTGAGATGCCCTGTGATTCTGTTTCCAGGTAACATCACAGGCGTATCGCACTTCGCTGATGCCATACTCTTCAGCAGTCTCTTGAACTCCACCAATCCTTACTTCATAATCGGCGCTCAAGCGCTAGGGGCTCTGAAAGTGTACAAGAGCCAGCTGGAAAGTATTCCCATGGGATATCTGGTATTCGGGAGCGCAAGCAGCACGAGCTTCGTTGGGCAGGCGAACGGTATCCCTTTCGATAAGCCGAGCCTAGCTGTGATGTATTCACTGGCCGCTCAGTATCTGGGGATGAGGACACTGTACTTGGAAGCGGGGAGCGGCTCATCGGAGACAGTGCCTCCGGAAACGATCAAGACGGTTCGAAAACACTACTCGGGGCTCTTGATAGTCGGTGGTGGCATCACATCACAAGACAGAGCGAGGGAAATATCACGAGCCGGCGCTGATATGGTTGTCGTAGGTAACCTTCTCAAGAAGGACGGTTTTGAGCCAATCCTGACAGGCATTATCGAAAGCATGAAGAACCGCTAGGCCGAATAGCGCACGGAAAGGTCTCGGCGCTTTTTCGAAACACATCACTTTCGACCCACCACACGACACAAGAGATGGGGGCTCACGTCACATGTCACAAAATTTCCCACACGGCAAACATCACAATCTCTCAGATTGTCGAACGTCTCGTGACTAGGGAGAAAGGACTGGTTTCTTGCTCTGTGATTTTTCCTATTGGATCCTAGTCTGTCCACTAACTTGTCGGTTCGTCAATTGATAGCACCTCTCTCACTCTCTGCCCTCTCAGAACCGATTTGCGCCACAACGAAACGTCGGAATCCACGGTAGTACGCTGCGCCCAGACAGGGGTCTTTTTGCAGTGTACACTTGCCTCAGACGGGTGGAGATTAGCACAGGGAACTCGAACGCGGCCCAATGCTTGGGGCGAGCGTCTCCATTATCCACCTATTCACCTCGTCATCGAAGTCTTCGGAGACGAGCACTGGGATAGAAAGCACGCCTCGGCCGAGTCCGCGCGGGAGACCGGTATGTGGGTTGTCGAGCGCGTACTTGGTCGTGCGTACTTGGTCGTGCGAACAGAGTAGTCTTGCACCATGTTGACGTCAACATTGCTAACTTTCGCAACCAGCACGAACCTCGTCATCTTTCCGAACTTGATCTAATCTTCAGACGAATCATTTCTCGTTGCATCAGAGTTTGCGGCTGCCGCAATCCCAACAAGTTTCGTCAGTCCGGACTGTAGCGCATTTTTATCGTATTTGACTTCGTAATCGCCCTTATCAGTTACACTGTGAATTTGCTTCTCCGAGGCCATCTCAAAGGATTCGATATATCCAATCAGGGCTGCCGCCTCCTTTGGTGTTATTGATCCCAATTTCCTTTTTGAGTGTCGCCCTTTAACACTGGTTTCGA
>VBPP01000091.1 GCA_005877365.1 Nitrososphaerota archaeon | reverse complement strand
AGGAGGTGACCGGTTCTCAGGCTAAGATCCAGGCCATGCCAGCAGTAACAGACGTTGCCTTTCTGGACAAGGCCGGCATTCCTTCAATCATGTATGGCCCAGGTGACGTGATGCAGGCGCACACCATCGATGAATTCGTGCCAGTCGATCAACTGATAACTGCCACCAAGACGCTTGCGTTGACGGCGATGGACTGGTGCGGAGTTGCAGAAAACTAATTCTTCCGTTACCGTCTGAGTCTCGGCGCGTATGCCAGGTGGAAGGCTAATCTCGCGTTTACCTCGATAACCTTCAGCAGCTTCTTAGAGTCGATGAATTCGAGGATGTCCTTCTCAGTATGGTAATACGGATGTATGGGTGGATACTCCCATATCCAAGTTGATGGAATTCCCAGAACCATGAAGGGATAGTAATCACTGAAGACGAAGGAGCTCGGATCGACGACAGAGTCAACTCTCCATCCCGCTTCTCGTGCCATCGCCCGAGACAACGCCTCGATATTTCTCGTTACCCATAGGGTGTTTTCCGCAGGGAATACTGAGCTGAGCGCATCCAGGTTTATCATTCCCACCGCGTTCTTTGCCAGGTCCTCGGCGTGCTGTCTTGCGTAGGCCGAAGCTCCGAGTAGTCCTATCTCCTCGGCAGAAAAAGCGATGAAGACAACCGTTCGAAGGGGGTGCTTTCCGGAAAGCACTCTAGCCATTTCAAGCACCGCTGCGACACCAGTCCCGTTGTCCCAAACCAACGGACCAGCGAGCTGAGAGTCGTAGTGCCCTCCGACGATGACTTTCTTCATAGGCTCGACCTTCCCTCTCACGACACCAATCACGTTTGAGGTAGTCTTTCTGGTGTACTGGGCTTCGTGCCTAATCCTTGCGACAACCTTTCCGGCGCTCAAGAGTGTTAGAAGCAACTCCCCCGCACCTTCCGATGTTATTGCACCGGGAAACCTTGCAAGATACTTGTCGAGCGGAGGCCTCGGATCTACCGCCTCGGGATCGAGTTTGGCTGTCAGCCTACGGATGTAGTTCTTGGGGGCGTCGCTGATTACAATCATCCCCGCAGCTCCTCTTCGTTCGCAGTGTGGGGTAATGAGAAAAGGCGCGAACGATGTCACCGCAACAATTTTGCCCCGAAGGTCGACGCCTAGCCTGTCGAGGCGCCTAAATTCAGCAACCGTCCCTCCTCCCGCATAAACAACCTCGCCCCTGGCTTCGCCGTTCTCGGAGTACTCGAGCGGCTGGCAGTCCAGGATCTCCCTCACCGGACGAATGATTTCGAGCTTGCTTCTCTTTGGCTGGTAGTGCAGATAGGCAAATTCTTCGGTATGGACCTCCTCAAGGCCGAATTGTTTGAACTTCTGCAGGATGTACTCCCGACCTCTGGATTCGCCCTCGGTGTCCAACCATCTGTTTCCGATCCCGGCCATGTCCTTGACAAACTTGAACGCTTCAATGCTTGACATACTGGATACGATCTTTCCGTACGCAGGCCGAGAACGTCTTTCGCTTTGCCTCGCCGTCGGCTTTACGCGCAAATTCTCATCATCGGAGAACCCAGAGACTACTTGACCGCACCCGACGCGAGTCCGCTCATTATCCTTCGCCTGAATATCACGAAGATAACGACTGGGGGAATCATCGCGACGATCCCGGAAGCAGCCACGAGAGATATAGGTGTTGTAAGCTCGCCGCCTATGCCTGCGACCACTACCGGAACAGTGTGTGACGCGGCAGTGGTCGTCAGCAACTGTGCGAAGAAGAATTCGTTGTAGGAGAACATGAACGAGAAGATGGCAACGGCTACAAGACCAGGCCAAATCACGGGGAAGACGACCTTTCGGAGGGTCTCAAATCTCGAATAACCGTCGACGAGCGCAGACTCTTCAATGTCAGTAGGAACGGTGAAAAGATACGTGTACAGTACCCATATGCTGAATGGAAGGGTGTAAGCGGCGTGAATCAAAAAGACCGCGAGTGTGGTATCAAGCAAACCAAGTGTCCTGATGATCACGTAAAACGGGATGATAACCGCGACGCCTGGAAGCAGTCTACTCGCGATCGCATACAAAAATAGAGGCCATCTCCCACGGAACTTCAGCCTTGAGAAGGTGTACGCAGCAAGGCTTCCTGCGGTCAGGTTTATCGCGACGATCGCTGCTCCAATGATGGTGCTATTACGAAGTGCGTCGGGCATCTCGGCGGCTATCGTGGGAACGAAGTAGATAGCTGAGGTTACGAATAGTTTAGAGGCGTGAGCGAAGTCAACCAACAGCCAGTAGTTGTTAATCGTTGTTGGAGTTACGCTGGGAGGTACCGTTCTAACCTCAGCTTCAATCCGCAGACTGGTGAGGACAGTCCAAACTATCGGGAAGAGTACCCAGAGAGCAAGGAGAACCGCGAAGAGGTAAAGGAAGATCGTACGGGTTCTAACGCCCCTCTTGACTCGCTCCGACTCCCCCACTTCTACCTCGCCCTCAACTCTAACGATCCGATTCTGAGGAATTTGAAGTACGCGTAGATCAGGACTCCGCTCACGACGAGAACAATTATGCTCAGTGCGCTAGCTCTACCAACATCGTAGAAGGTGAAGAGGTAACGATAGATGTAATAGGAGATGATTGCGGTTGCATCTGCCGGCTGGCCTTTGGTTATGACGTAAATACTATCAAATACGGTAATGGCTCTCAGCGTCTCATAAACAAAAACTATCAGAAGAACCGGCTTCAGCCAAACCAAGGTAACCCTCCTAAATCGAGCAAAGGCTCGGGCACCATCCACAACAGCCGCCTCATAGAGCTCCTTGGGAACGGATTGAAGTCCAGCGAGTATTAGAAGGGTGGATACGGGAAATTCCGACCAAGCGTAAGCTACGATCAATAGCGCTATTGCAGGGTTTGGTTGTGTGAGCCATGCTTGATAGCTTGGGATGACTCCCAGAGATTGAAGAGCAAAATTAAGGATCCCATAATTGGAGTCGTATATC
>VBPP01000090.1 GCA_005877365.1 Nitrososphaerota archaeon | reverse complement strand
TGCAGGCGTGCCTGCGCTCGCGTCTGCCCGAACTTCCCGTACAACTTCAAGCCCAGAACCACCCTCGAGGAGAAGGCTCTCAGGAATGTCACGGCTCTCTACGATAACGGGAAGAGGTACTGGTCGGCCTTCGAGGATGCCTGGGACAAGTACCCGCTCGAGCTTATCTTCTCGAGCTTCTTCTTCGCCGAGATTGGCGCCCAGCTGATATTCAAGGAGGTCGGGGAGCGCTCGAAGAACGGAGTCTACGGCACGGCCTTCAAGAACATCACGAAGGACGAGTCCCGCCACCTGACGGGCACGATTGCGATGATGGAGAGAATCTCGAGCAAGATGGATGCAGGCAAGAAGGCGATGATGACTCGTCAGATGAAGCACGGCTTCATCTACCTCTCCCCGCTCCTCTTCAAGCCAGTCAACGACTTCTGGCAGCTCCCCAAAGACTTCTTCCAATACGACCAGAAGCTGGAGGAGCTGGCTTTCGGCGCAGGTCTGGGCGTCCCCACACTCGACGAGAGGAGGGAGGATTGGATGAAAGCAATCGAACGCCACAGGTCAAAGGTCGAAGCCCTGGGGATTCAGCTCCCCGAGATCAAGGAGATCGGACTAGCGGGTCTCGAGATAAACGTGAAGAAGGGCGACGAGATCAGCGCGACTCCGCTCTAGCCTTCGTTTTGAGGGCGAGGATTGAAAGAACGAAGGCCAACGTGAGGAGACTCCCGAGAAGCCACGCGGGTGGGTAACCAGATGAGGAGACCACGAGTGAAAAGAGGACAGGTGACCAGAACCCCGCGGAGAGGGAGATGCTGTTCGCCCAGGCTATCGCAAGCGACTCGTACTTGACTTGTGACTTGTTGGTCTCTCTTGCGGCCGCGAAGCCTACCGTGAAGCCAAGCCCCGCCGAGATGCCGACGATGATTGTTGCCGCGAACGCGCCGTAGACTCCCCCGAACGCCGCTAGTCCGACGCCCGCGGACATCACCAGCCCCGAGACAAGCAACAGACGTCTCGCGTCCTTGAGCCTGTCGTAGATTCTTCCTGAGACTGGCGAGAAAGCTAGCATCATCAGCAGGAAGAGTGCTCCCGCAGAGCCCGCGAGTTCGTACCCCACTCCGAGGGCAGTCTCAAGATAGTAGACAATGAAGCTCCCAACAAGTATCGAGCCCACGTTTTGGCCCAGAATGTTGAGGCTTAGTATGAAGAGCTCCCTGTTGAGCAGAACATCGCTCAACTCCTTGAGCTTAAGAGGGGAGTCGCCGCTCAAATCCTCCTTCGGAATCAGGACGATGATTAGAAATGAAGTGACGATGCCCATGCCTCCACTGAAAAACAGGCTCTGCCTCCAGCCGAACACCTCGGCGAGGAGAGCCCATCCGAAGAGTCCCAGCGCACCTCCAAGGTCGAAGGCGGAGTTGTAGAGTCCTATCCCGAAACCTTCAGAGCCCTTCCGGTAGTACCTGGCGATCAGGCTGACCCCGGGTGAGAAGAAGAGTGCCATTCCGAGACCCACTATGAACCTCAGGGCGGCCGCCTCTCCTAACCCCGAACTGAAACCCGTGAAGAGAGCGCTTACCGAGGCCAAGAAAATCCCCGCGAATGATGTTCTTCTCGGGCCGTACTTCGCTGCAAGGAGCCCGCCGGGTATCTGGAAGAGCACGACTCCGAAGTAGAAGCTGGAGGCGAGAATGCCAAGTCCGGACACATCGGTTTTCAGCTCGATGGCCATGGGGGCAAAAATAGATGCGATGTTGTACCAGTTGACAGCGTAGACCACCCTCGCGACAATCAGCGACCAAAATGCGCCGCGGTGGGCCACGTTTCGCAGCAAATGTTGCGGCAAGCCCCTACTCGCTTTTCTTATAGTGGTTCCGATAACTCTTCGATCGATGCTGGTCAATCGATTCATAATGCGCTGTCGCGGCGCACTTTGAGCATGAAGAGATCGGGCTCGCTTCTACTCCAGCACTTCTCGCGACCCTCTATACTCGTTTTTTGAGGGGTCCTCGGAACTCTAATCGTCTGATAATGGCTCGCATCCACCTCTGCGCCGAGATACTGTCTCCTTACCGCAAAAGAGGAGACGTCTTAGAGCGACAGAGCTCCGCGCGTCAATATGGGCTCTGCCCAATTTCAAAAATCAGCAATTTCACACGGTGAAGGCAATTATTTTACAAGCTTTTTGAAGGAATCTCGGGTGGAGTCTCCGTGGCGTGTCGGCATTGAGGGACTTTCAGGTTCTGATAGAACCCCTGAAGCCCCAAAAGCCCAAAAATGGCCGTTTGGCAAGAGTTTAAATACGAATTCAGGCTTATTTGCCGCGAGGAAATCTCGCAGTTGGTCACTGGCTACTGCGTCTACGAAAAGAAGAAGAACAGGGAGATCAAGAATCCCAAACAAATCAAACTGAAGAACGGCCGACCCGCGATCAAGGGGACCTGCGCGTCCTGCGGAAAGCCAATCTTCAGAATTGGCAAGCTGACGAAGTAACCATCACTCTCCCTCTCCTTTTTATTTTCCCCACGTGTCAGAGAGTATTGGACTGAGGCGACCTTGGCGCTAAGGCTATACAACAGTTACGGGAGGAAGCTCCTCCCCTTCAGACCCCTAAGAAACAAGGAGGTGAGGATGTACACCTGCGGCCCGACGGTCTGGGACTACGCCCATGTAGGAAACTTCAGGACCTTCCTCTTCGAGGATCTCCTGAGGCGCTTTCTGAAGTTCAAGGGCTACAGAGTCACGCAGGTCAAGAACATAACCGACGTCGAGGACAGGATAATCAGAGGAATGAAGGAGAAGGGGTTGAGCAGGAAGGAGCTCGCCACTTTCTTCGAAGAAGCATTCATGCAAGACCTTGACACGCTGAAGATCGAACGAGCTGAGTTCTATCCGAGAGCGACCGACCACATCCCCGGAATCAAGCCGAAGGAGCTCAAGGTAGGGGCGAGAGTTTCACAGGACCACTACGAGAAGGCGGAGGCGAGGGACTTTGCACTATGGAAGGCTTGGGATGAGGACGACGGCGAAGTCTACTGGGAGACTGAGCTGGGGAAGGGTCGGCCGGGGTGGCACATCGAGTGCTCGGCGATGTCGATGAAGTACCTGGGGGAATCCTTCGACATCCACACGGGAGGGATGGACCTGAGATTTCCCCACCACGAGAACGAGATCGCCCAGTCTGAGGCCGCGACGGGAAAGAAGCTCGCGCGATTCTGGTTGCACTCGGAGTTTCTCAGCGTCTCCGGAAAGGAGATGCACAAGTCGAGCGGGAACATCGTGAAGCTGCGAGACCTCCTGAAGGACGGGTGGGACCCCCTCACCGTGAGACTCTTCCTGATCTCCGCTCACTACAGGGACCCGATCAACCTTACTCAGAAGGCACTTGAACAGGCCCAGGCGGAGCGCGAGAGGCTCGAGCAGTTCGTTTCGAGGTTGCGTCAGAATCGGCAAGAGTCGCCTTCGAGGCACGCGGGTCTCGCGAACCAGCTGCTGAAGAGCTTCGAGAGGTCGATGGACGCTGACCTGAACACACCGAGGGCCTTCGCGGCCCTCTTCAGCTTCGTGAAGAGGGTCAACAAGTTGATGGATGGAGAGAAGATGGGCACGAAAGAGGCCGGGGAGATACTCCTAGCACTGAAGCGCGTCAACGGGATTCTCGGAGTCATCAGCTTCGAGGAGGAGGGGGAGCTTTCGCCTGAGCTACTGTCTCTGATCAAAGAGCGGGACGAGGCCAGGAGCGTGAAGGACTTTGCGAAGGCCGACGAGATAAGAAGTCAGCTCTCGAAACGGGGAATCACGGTTGAGGACACTTCGAGAGGGACGGTCTGGCGGAGGGAACCGTCCCTGAAGGCTCGAGTTAAGGATAAAGATATGGAAGCTCAAGATCTGTAAATCTCTGTCGTCATATCCTTACAGTCGGCTCACAGGATGGATGGCTCTCTCCGAACCACAACTCGCGCATAAGAGGCTCTCTGAATTACGCACGCCAGCGAAGCCGATCATCCTCTTCAAGAGGTTCCTGAAGACGCGGGTCGACACCGATGGGGACCTCCTCTGGTCGTACTCTGCCCAGGAGGGTAGGCTAATCTTCGGGAGAAGCTCCCTTCATATCTACAGAGTTCAGGCAGGGGTACGCTTGAGGGCTTCGAGACGGGGGGTGGAGATTAAGATATCGCCCGCCTTGTTGGAGCTGGAATCGAGAGCGTCTGATACTCTCGCGCTTTCACAAAAATTCGAGGTCGTTGCGACAGATTCATCGGCGTTGACGAGGAAGATTCGACTGTCGAACCTTGGAAAGGAGGCTGTGAAGGTAATCGTGATCAGCCTCCACGACCCTACCTCGATCAACTTTCGTGGCAGTTCGGACCCGCCGGGTGGCGTCGGCGTCAATGCGTTTAACCGCGGGGACCACGTCGCGATTGACGACCTTGGCGACGCGGCAGGCGCGAGGGTCATCGGCTGCAGTCCCGCCCCCAGGTTCACCTACATGACGAAGGATAAGACCAGAGCGCTCGAGCTACTCGAGCGGGGAGAACTCTCCGAATCGACCGCGGGCATCTCGGGCCCCATTATGGTTCTTACGCAACACGAACTGGAGATCGCACCTCGCGGCTCCGCTAGCAGCGCCCCGTCCCAGCGATCATTGCAAGCTCTAGTCAGGACCTGAACTTTGCGTCCGCGTGGGCGCTCTCCCGAGTTAGCTCCATCGAGGGGGACTCGAGCCTCCTGGACCGACTGGAGACGATACGTTCTCTGAGTTTGGTCGACCCTGAGCTCTGTCAAAAAATCTTGCGAGAAACGATTGCGTCGCAGCGTAAGAATGGCGCCCTACCCCACTCCCTCGACGAGAGCACCGACGGAGTCTTGGAGACTTCACTCTTCCTCATGAACGCCTCTCTGTCTTTTCGGGTTCTGGCCGAGAAGAAAGAGATTC
>VBPP01000004.1 GCA_005877365.1 Nitrososphaerota archaeon | reverse complement strand
CTTCGATCGATTCTCGAAAGGCACCTTCAACCTCAGGGTCTATTCTTTCAAAGAAGTAGTTGGTCGGGACACCCAAGCGAAGATGGCTAACACTCTCTCGGAGCGACCGCGTGTAATCGGGATGCGAAAAGTCGATGCTGGCGGGGTCAGCCCGGTCAAACCCCGCGATTACGTTGAGCACGATTGCGGCATCCTCAACAGTCTTGGTCATAGGCCCTACGTGGTCCATAGTCCAGGCCAGTGTCGTGACGCCGCGCTTGCTAACCAATCCGTATGTCGGCTTTAGACCAACTATTCCGTTGAAACAGGAGGGGACGCGGATAGACCCACCTGTGTCGGTCCCGATGGCAGCAAGGCACATGCCAGACGAAACCGCAGCCCCAGACCCGGCACTCGAGCCTCCCGGCTGCCGATCTAGATTCCAGGGATTTCTTGTCGGGGATTTGACGGAGACATAGGCGAATTCATATGTAACGGTCTTTCCAATAATTACCGCCCCGGCTGCCCTTAGGCGTTCAATGACCGCGGCATCTTTCCTGGGTACGTAGTCAGCCCGAACCTTCGAGCCAGAGGTAGTACGAGTTCCCGCGGTATCGACGAGATCCTTGACCGCGACCGGGATGCCATGGAGGGGGCCGCGGTAGAACCCCCTTCTTATCTCGCCCTCAGCATGTCGCGCCGACTGGAGAGCTTCGTCTCTCATGACCGTGACAAATGCATTTACCCTATTCTCAATTCTACCTATTCGGTCCAGAGTTGATTCAACTAGATCTAAAGGGGAAACCTTCTTCTTTCGGATAAGCTCCGAAGCGTCCTTGATGGTTAGACTATGGAGTTCGACCCGGCGACTCACTTTCTTGTCGAACTCGCAAAACCAGTTGTAAGGGCTCCTCTTTGAGGTCCAACTCGTCTAACTCCTTAAGGTTCGCCAAGAATTCACGGAAGACCGGGAGAAGAAGTCTGGCCCTCTCTTTACTCAGCTTTAGGTTCGCCGCACGAGCCAGGTCCTTAATCGTCCGCTCTGATATTCTCAGAGGAAATCATTTCTTACTCGCGAGTGTTCGCGGGATAAGCATTTCGGTAGCCCGGTTATTCAATTCCAATCGAGACCTTCACTTACTCTTCGACACGAAGTAAGTGCCCGCCACCACGGCAGATGCCCCTATCACCTCGAGTCCGCTAAGAGTCTCATGAAGGAAAACAGCGCCCACCGCCAGCGTCACCATCGGGATCAAGAAGAGGGACGAACTGGTCTTTGAAGCGCCGACTTTTCGTATCAAGAATAGCCAGATGGTCCAGCCAATAGCTTGAGAAAGAACGCCGACTTCAAAGAGTGCAATGGCAAAAATTGGCGTCCAGCGGATTGAGGCGATGTTCTCGGTCAGGAGAGACGCTGTCAGGAGGGGGGCACCTCCAAACAAGAGCATGAGAAAGTTGACCATATACAGACTCTCAGTTCTTACTTTTGCTTTGAATAGTATCGCACCAATTCCCCAAGAAAGAGACGAAAGGATGAGTAAGACTTCTCCTCCAAAGTAGGCTTGTGAAATTTGGACTCCCGGAAGAAATACAGTGGCGATTCCAAGAAAGCCGAGAACGGTTCCCAATACTTTTAGAGAATTCATCTTCTCTTTCAGAATAAAGATGGCAAAGACGAAGACCCAGATTGGTTGGGTGTAGGCAATCACGGTGGCGAGGCCAGCCGGAACGACTTTGAGAGCAGTAAACGAGGATCCATTCGTTATAGTGACGTTGAAGATGCCGAGTGGAATTATTGGCAGGAACTCTCTGGCACTCTTCGGAAACGATTCCCGTTTGCTCAGGATATACGGAAGCATCGCGGCGGCACCTACGAACTGCCTTAGGGAAGCGAAGATGAATGACGGAGAGTACGCAAGCCCCATCTTGACCGTCTGACTGTTATAAGAACTGGTCGGGAGAGCGGCGAGCCAAGGCTTTCCTGACCGACGAACACAACCCCGAAGCTCTTCCTGAAGTTTTTACTAGCTAAAGTTCGCTTACGGAAAACCGAGGATCGGGTCTTTTTTTCGACTGGTCCGTTTTATCCGTTACCACTTCGATACTACTACCTTCTTGTCGGTGAAGAAATCGACGGTGTCGACCTGTGCGTGGAGTACCCCGTAGAATGAATCCCTCCTGCCTCCAAACGGGAAATACGCAGCAGGAGCCGCGACACCTATGTTTATGCCAATGTTCCCAGCTTCGACTCTCCTTCGGAATTCTCTCGCTGCCCTACCACTGGAAGTGTATATGTTGGCCATGTTTCCGTAGTTGGTGCTTCTATTTATCAGCTCGATGGCTTCATCGAGAGACTCGGTCTCCAATGTACTTGCGACTGGCCCGAAGATTTCGTCTTTGGAGAGTTTCATTTCAGGAGCGACCCCGTCAAAGATCGTAGGCCCAAGGAAGAACCCTTCCGGGTATTCCAACAATCTTAATCCTCTTCCGTCTGTTATTGGCTTTGCACCTTCCCCGATGCTCGACTCGATGTAGCCTTGTATGCGCTCTTTCGCTTTTCGAGAGACCACCGGCCCCATCTGAACTCCCTCCTCCAGCCCGTTTCCGACCTTCATTCTTGAAGTCGCGCTCGCAAATTTCTTCATGAGTCCATCGTGCACCTCCCCTACCGTAACCAAGTTTGCTCCCGCAAGGCACCGTTGACCCGCATTCCCAAAGAATGATGATACGATCGATGGGATTGAGTGATTCAGGTCGGCATCGGACATGACAACCACGCTATTCTTCGCGCCGCCATTCGCTATGGCCCTCTTCCCGTACTCACCCGCCAGTCTGTAGACGTGCCTGGCAACTGGCGTAGAACCGACGAACGTCACTCCCTTAACATCTCTGTGCTTTATCAGAGACTCTACAACCTGCCTCCCCCCGTGGATTACGTTGAGAACTCCGGGAGGAAGACCCACCTCGTCGCCTATGAACTTCGCAGCTCGTTGTATCGGAACTGGAGTGATTTCGCTTGGCTTCACAACGATGCTGTCACCAAGTACAATTGCGTAAGGAATGAACCAGAATGGGACCATCAAGGGAAAGTTGAACGGACAAACAATCGCGAAGACCCCCAACGGCTCCTTGGTCATAGTCTCGTCAATCCCAGGGGCGATCTGGTCGAGTGTGTTGCCTTTCGCGAGTGTGTAGGCGACGGAGATCGCTACATCAATGTTCTCGATGGTTCGTCTCATCTCTCCCTCGCTCTCCTCAATCGTCTTTCCGTGATTCTGACTGATGATCGTCGAGAGTTCCTCGAAGTGTCTCTCGAGGGCTTCCCTCATCCTAAAGAGGTATTCGAGCCTCTCAGGCACAGGAACATTCCTCCACCCCTCGAAGGCCTCAGCCGCTGCGTCCACAGCCCTCGTCACCTCTTCATCAAGACCAAAAGGTACTTCTGCGATGACCTTGCCCAGCGCGGGATTGTACGCTCCCTGCTTTTCTTGGGACTCTGAGTCCACCCAATTACCGTTAATCAGAAATTGCAGCGTGGCATAATTCGCCACAGGTTGCAATATACGCGCCATTGTACTTCGATTTTGCCATCGCGCACTTAATAACGTATCGTTGATTCGCCATCAATTCATTCGCCGGGCCGCTCTCCATCTCGGCGCTCCGCAATGATACCCAGTCTCGGGGGATCCAAGTTTTCTTATGGTCGGACAGATTCGTGATTAATTTATAGGTCGCACTCTCTACTCTGAAAGATGAACGAATAATTCAATGCCACCTTCTCATAAACAAAAAATGAGCACTGGAACAGCCGTCAAGGAGGAAATAGTTGGACGCGAGGTGGTGGTCGGACGAAAAATCAAAGATTTCGAGGGGTCTTTGTGCCAAAGGTAGGCATCAGGTTACCAAGCTTCATTCCTAACGAAGGGAGCAACTCTCCCGGGGAAGTCTTTCGTTATCTCCGCAGCATTGAAGAACTTGGCTATGATTCCATCTTCACGATTGATCATCTACAAACCGCAGCTCCAACGTACCCAGTCAATTGGTTTGACTGTCTGTCGATGCTCAGCGCCGTAGCCTCCGTAACCAAGAAGGTCAGGTTCGGGCCGCTCGTACTTGTCCTCCCCCTCTATCACCCCGCCTGGCTCGCCAAATCACTAGCTACGATCGACTATCTTTCGAACGGGCGATTGATAGTGGGGTTGGGAGTCGGATGGAGCAAAGCTGAGTTCGAGGCCATGGGCGTCCCACTTTCATCAAGGGGAAAGATAATGGACGAAAGTCTAGAGATTCTGAGAGAGCTGTGGACGAGAGATAACGTGAGCTTTGATGGAGAATTTTTCAAATTCCACGACGTGTCCATCGAACCCAAGCCAATACAGAAACCCTACCCCCCAATATGGATTGGTGGGGGAAACCAGCCGTTCGGCAAGATTTACGGAATGAATGTAGGTGACGTAACCCCCGCTCTGGGACGGATCGCCAGGTACGCCGACGGCTGGTCGCATCACCTAAGTAGCACAGCTGAAATGATTTCGCAAGACTGGAATGTCATCTCGCGCCTTGCTCAGCGGTTCGGAAGAAACTCTGAAGAAATAGAAATCATATACTCAAACTTCATCTTTGTCGTCAGAAAAAGGACGGACTACGAGAAGTGCGAGAGAGCACTCGCAAGGATTACCACGCTGCCATTCGAAGAGGCAAAGAAAACTTACCTAATCGGAACGGATGAGGAGATCATCGGACGCTTGAGACGAGTGCCCCTTGCAACCGGGAGGGTGGATCACATTGTTCTTAACCCCCTCTCATGGGATTTGGAGCAGATTCGCACGATAAGTGAGAAGATCATGGGCGAAATGCAAGGCGAATGATTTCTAATAGTAGCCAGGCTGATACTCCAAATTAGTCCCTGAATTGTTGAATTGAGCCGGTTCTACCCATGCTCGGAGTCAGTACGATCGAGGAAGACCCAACACATGTTCGCTAAGGTAGTTGAGGACCATCTCAGTAGAGACGGGAGCAATACGCATCAGCCGAATATCCCTATAGTAGCGTTCGATGTCGAAATCGTTGGCGAGCCCGTACCCACCCAGTGTTTGGACCGCCCTGTCACAGGCCTTGGATGCGGCCTCTGAAGCTCGCAACTTAGCCATGTTCGCCTCCGGCCCGCATTGCTGCCCATTGTCATACATCGTGGCAGCCTTGTACCTCATTAGGTCAGCGACCTCTATCTCTGAATAGGCCTCAGCAAGTGGGAAAGCAATTCCCTGGTTCTTGCCGATGGGTCTGTCAAATACGATGCGCTGCTTTGCATATTCAACCGCCCGCTGGATTGCAAGCCTCCCAAGACCGATGCACTCGGCTGACAAGTAAATTCTCTCGGGGTTAAGAGTGTCCAAGAGATGGTAGAATCCGTTGTCTTCCTCCCCCAGCAGATTTTCAACGGGTACCTTAAGGTCTGAAATGAACAGCATATTTGTGTCCACCGAGTGACGAGTCATCATATGTAATCGGCGCGCCTCAATCGCCTTCCCAGATTCTCTCATGTCTACCAGAAAGAGACTTATTCCTTTGGTCCTCTTCTGTACGCTGTCAATCGGAGTAGTGCGTGCAGCTAGTAACATCAAGTCCGTTTCAGATAGTCTTGAAATGAACGCTTTCTGCCCATTGATGACATACAGATCTCCCTTCTTCACTGCGCGCGTTGTAATCTTCGAAGTGTCAAACCCCGCGTTCGGTTCCGTGACTGCGAGCGATTGAAACCTAAGCTCCCCAGTTGCGATCTTCGGGAGGTATTTCTCCTTCTGAACGTCGGTTCCGTGCTTCACGAGAGAATGCGAATTGAAATAAACGGCATGGCATGCGTTCGAACCATCAAACCCCGCGCCTCCTGCGGTCAACTCTTCGAGCACGATGCTCCCCTCCAGGAGACCGAGCCCCGCGCCTCCGTATTCGGTCGGAATCGCCGTCCCGAACCAGCCCGCACTAGCAACTTCCTTGACGAACTCGAACGGGTATTCGTGCTTCCAGTCCTTCTCTCTCCAGTATTGTAACGGAAATCGGTTAGCAAGCTTGCGGACTTCTTCCTTGATAACCCTCTGCCCTTCAGTAAGCTCGAAATCCATGCGGGTCGCTACCTTTTCTCGCTATAAATACTTGGATTTGCTCCAATCGACTGATCCGTTCAACGGCATCAAACAGGAGCATCATATTCGGTCATCATGCCTGTCATTAACAACCCCGAAAGAGATGTTAAGGCTCTGGGGCCAACGTAGCTCCTCTTGTAAGCTATCAAGGCTACTAGGGGCCAAGACTCGCCCCCGACAATCCTTATTACTCGAGCAGACCCGGATTCTCGCATGGGTGTAGCCTCTAGGGATTCAGATTCCCTCGTGGACCTCTTCAGCAGGAGGTCGCCAAAGTCGAGGAGTTATCACGAACGCGCGTCCAAGGTTATTCCTAGCGGTTCGAATCGCGCTGTACTCTTCTACAGACCCTACCCAGTATACTCCAAACGTGCAAAGGGAAGTCGCATCTGGGATGTTGACGGTGTTGAGCGCATTGATTACTGTTTTAACTACAGCAGTTTGGTGCTTGGCCACGCAAATCCCGCCGTCATCGCTGCAGTAGAGGCTGAGCTCGAAAATGGACTTGCAAGGGGTCAGCCGACAACCCTGGAGGTCGAGCTCGCCGAGATGGTCACAAGGATGATTCCTTCAGCCGAGATGGTGAAGCTCACGGTAACTGGAACCGAGGCTGTCATGAACGCGACGAGGTCCGCGAGGGCGTACACCAAGAAGGACGACATCGTATTATTCGAGGGCGCCTATCATGGTAGTTCGGATACGGTTTCCGCAAACGGTCTTTCGTTTCACTCGTATGGAGTACCCGAGGACACACAAAGGCACACGGTCGTGGTGCCCTTCAACGACCCCGACGCACTTCAACGAACTTTGAGTGATAACAGAAATGTCGCAGCCGTGCTCATGGAGCCATTTCTAGCTTCTGGCGGTACAGTCGTTCCCGACGAGGACTTTGCCAAGGTGGTGAGAGAGGTCACGGAGAGGATGGGTGTCTTACTTATCCTTGACGAAATCATTACCGGTTTCAGAATAGGGAGAGGAGGCTGGCAAGAGAAGTACAGGATAAAACCCGACATGACGCTATTGGGAAAGAATGTCGCCGGAGGCATGCCTGGTGCAGCCGTGTGTGGATCGAAGGAAATAATGGAAGACGTTTATGCCTTTCCAGAATCGGAATCACTCGAATTGGGACGCCCGAAGACACCCCTCTCAGGAACCTATAACGCCTTTCCCCTCAGCTTGGCTGCAGGGCTTGCCACCTTAAGGCAGCTAAGTTCAGAAGTGTTTGAGAAGATTGACGGCACAGCGTCGTCTCTCGCGAAAGGTTTCATGAAGATCGCGGGTGACCTCGGGATCAATGTTAGGGCACCAAGAGCGGGGTCCATCTTCCAGTTTCACTTTACGAAGAAGGATATTGTCGACACCAAGGCAGTAAGATTGGCTGACGCTGAAATGAGAAGACGTCTTGATCTCGCGCTCCTCAACGGGGGCGTCTATCTCTCGCCCGGGCATTTCTGCTGCACCTCATCGGCAACGACAAATGCTGACGTAAAGGAGACCATTAGTTCGATTGAGAAGGCCCTCGATCAGGTCCGACCAGTCGCGAGGGCAGTGCCAACTTCAGCCAGGCAATTCTCTTAGGTGATTCGGCTAACTGCTCCGGTGACCGACGACTGCAATTGTTTAAATATTCAGAACGCCAAATTTTGTGATGAGGCCTTAAGTTGAAGAAACAGAGCAAGGCAATTTTCTCCCTGATTCAAATGAGCATGAAAGACGATAAAGAAGCGAATGTTTCCAAAGCGGAGAAGATGATTGATAGGGCCGTAAAAGAAAGTCACTCCGACATTGTCGGTCTTCCGGAATTCTTCAACACCATTTACTTCCCGCAGTATGTCGACAGAAAATACTTCAGAGAAGCGGAGACCATCCCGGGCCCAACCGTCAACAGAATCGCGCGCAAAGCCAAGGAGCACGGGATTTACGTGTTCGCTGGAATCTATGAGAAGGTGCAGGCCGGTCTCTTCTACGACAGCTCGGCTTTGATTGGTCCCGACGGCAAGATCATGGGAGTCACAAGGAAAAATGAGGTGCCGAACGTCATGTACAAAGAAGGAGGCCTTTGGACGAACGAGGAATTCTATTACTCGATGAGTAACCTTGAAAATGCCTATCCTGTTTTTGAAACAAGATTCGGAAAGATAGGGCAGATAATCTGCTGGAACAGGCACTTCCCGGAAAACTGGAGGCTCCTGACTGTGAAGGGAGCCGACATAATATTCGTCCCCGTCGCCTCCATGGGCAAGTTCCTCTCCGAAATGTTCTCGTTGGAGATGAGAGCGATGAGTTATGTTCATCAGTGCTTCGCAACGGTGGTCAATAGGGTTGGAGTCGAAGGAAGGCAAAGAATGTACGGTGGCAGCCACATTGTCAATCCCAAGGGGAAACTTCTAGTCGGACCTGCGAGTGACTCAAAGGAAGAGATAGTCACCGCAGAACTGAATCTCGATGAGATTGAGACAGCTAGAGAGGAGATTCCCTTCACCAAGTCTTACTACACCTCGACGCTAAGGACCCACGCCCTGCACGACGCAACAATGCGGATGAGCTTGACGGCGCCGCCGCAGCAGTCGGTAAGCCCCTAAATAATAGGCACCCCTGGAGCCACGATGGTCAGGTTGTCTGCGACAAATGACTTGGCTGAATTCTGCAGTGGCATTAGGTACGAGAGTCTTCCCTCCGATGTCAGGGGCAAGGCGAACGAGCTGGTTCTGGACCATCTCGGCGTTGCTCTCTACGGCTCAACACTTCCATCAGGACAGATCGCTATCGAGTACGTAAGAAGTCTAGGGGGTGTGGCTGAAAGTAGTGTTCTGGGATCAAGAGTCAGGGCCCCAGCTCCGGATGCGGCTTTCTCCAACGGGATCTCCGTTCACAGTCCAGAGCTTGACGATACGGAACACGTTGGCTCCATACATCCTGGGGCATCCGTCATCCCCGCGGCGCTCGCGATTGCCGAGAAGATTCACGCTGATGGAAGGAGCTTCATTGCCGCTATCGTTGCCGGGTACGATGTGGCGATCAGACTCGCCGTCGCGGCCCAAGGCAAGACCATGTCCCATTACAACCGAGGCTTCCACCCGACGGCGACCTGCGGGACGTTCGCTGCGGCCGCGAGTGCGGGCGTACTGCTTGGTCTGAACACCTCGCAGCTCAAGCACGCGTTCGGGATTGCCGGAAGTGCCGCGGCGGGACTTCTTGAGTTCTTGGAAGATGGCACGTGGGCGAAGAGGTACGGAGCAGGAAGGGCAGCGAGTAGCGGCGTGACAGCAGCGTACCTCGCGAAGTTAGGCTTCACCGGCCCCGGGACTGTCATCGATGGGAGGAGGGGATTCCTTCGGGCTTACTCCGACGATACCAATCCCGAAGCCATCAGTGCGGGTCTAGGAAGCGAATTCACTATCATGCGAACAGGAATCAAACCCCACTCCTGCTGCCGCTACATACAGGCACCGCTCGATGCCGTCTTGGAAATTCTTCGGAAGGATACGGTCAAGCCTGAAGAGGTGGAGCGGGTCGAAGTCAGAATCGTGAAGACTGGCATCAGCCTGCTTGATGAACCCAAGGATCTCAGGTATAATCCTAAGACTGTTGTTGATGCACAGTTCAGCATCCCCTACAGCATAGCCACCGCCATCGTCAACGGAAGGGCCTTCGTGGACGAGTACACCGATTCTGCGATAAAGGATCCAAGAGTGCTATCATTGGCCAAGAAGGTCAAGGCTGTGCACGGTCCGGAGCTGGAAAGAGAGTTTCCGAAGCATTGGCCTGCGAAAGTCATCATCACCCTCAAGGATGGGAGGAAGCTTGAAACCTACGTTCCGGGGGCGAAGGGAGATGCGGATTTCCCTCTGACACGCAGAGAGCTTGAAGAGAAATTTGAGACCCTGGCGGGGAAGATAATTACTGGCGATTCGCTGAAGGCCATCCTTGAGGTGCTGAGAAGGACTCAAACTCTGAGTGATGTGAACCAGCTAACATCAAAGCTGGAGTACAGGACCGAGATGATGGCTAAGATACGAGCCGGGCTTAACTAAGCAGGCACGGGTTGAAGCGGCACCAACGATTTCAAGTATTCCAAGACTTCCTTCTTGCTTACTACATCTCCCATCTTCGCGTCGATATCGAAGAGGTTCCACTCGTGTGGTCCGCTGGCCCTGTCCCCAACGCACTCCCTTACAACCATCGGTCTGAATCCGCTTCCGATGGCATCCGTAGCCGTGGCCCTGACGCACGCACTCGTTGAACAGCCTGCGATGATCACTGTGTCAACGCCCTGACTGGTCAGGTAGCCGTTCAGGTTGGTTCCGAAGAAGGCGCTCAACCACTTCTTCACCAGGTAGATTTCACCCTGTTGGAGCTCCAGCCTGGGATCAATCTTGACAGCGTCTGACCCGCTCACCTGTGATTTCAGGGCTGGTATCTTCTTCAGAAACAAGTCGGCCTCCCTCAAGTTTGGATCGTAAGCCATCGTAGTGAAAACCCTGGGGATACCCTTTGCCCTGGCCACTCCCAGTACTTCCTTTGTGTTCTGAACGACCGCGTCGAGGTTTGCTCCCAGCGGATACCTGGGGTCAGTCCATCCCATAGCCAAATCTATGACAACGACCGCGGGTCTCCTCCCGAAGCCTATCCTAGTCTGAAAACCCCGTCTGGCGTACAGTTTCGCCGCGTCTTCCTTCAGTACGTCCAGGGCCTCTCTGGTAACTGTGGACACTAGGTCGTGGTCCCATGGAGGGTTTCTTAAGATTTTCTCGAACGCCCTAAGCGGCCTGAGAGGTAGCGAGTGAAACCACTCTGAAAAGTGTCTAAACGCGATGAAGGCCAGGAACCTTTTGATGGCTAGCCCTATATTCCAGCTCTACCCAGCTAGAGACCATGATTACCAGGGAGTACGACGGCCAACTCTTGGTGGTGACCCAGCCCCATCACGCCGAATTGGCAGGCCAACTCGCAGCTCATTGGGGAAACGAGGGATTCCATGAGCTAGAACCATTGCTGCCGATGATACGCGCCGCAAACGAGCATGATAACGGCTGGCGCGAGTGGGATAACCGCCCCACGATAGATCCTAAGACAGGACTCCCCTATACCTTCGCGACACTATCATACGTAGAGCACGCGAAACTCTACTGGCGGGGAATGACTCTTGCAGCAGAAGAGGACCCTTACGAAGGGTTGATGGTCAACATGCACGGTCGAGGTCTGTACAACAAAAGACACCGGACTGACCTCGCGATGAAGCGCGTGCCAGTCGGCAGAGAGGAAAAAGTTGCCGTGAACAGATTGGTGCGGGAGAGTGAACGCCTCCGAAAAAGACTCATGAAAAGACTTGTGGCCGATTCCAGATACAAGAATCTAGTGAGTGATGACCAGGTCTGGGCAAATTATTGTCTCCTCCAAGCTTTTGATCGTATATCACTACATTTATGCTGGAAAGGACTAACTCCGTATGGGGTACAGCATGTTCCCACGGGCTATCGAAAGGGTGAAGAGACTAGTGTGAATCTAGCTCCTGAGAGCGACGGTTCAGTCAGATTATCACCCTATCCTTTCAACCAAAGCCAGTTTGAGGTCTCAGTCACTGGATGCTTGGTTCCCATGAAAAAATATGAAACTGATGAAGAGTACAGGGAGTCCTACTACAGGGGAGAGAGGGTCGAACTCAAGTTCAAGCTCACGTGAGGTTGCCACACTCCGTTGATCATCTTACTGTTGGAGAGCGGAAGTTAGTTCCCGAAAGCTCTTCACCTCCAAATCGAGGGGAATATCCCAGTCCATGGGGAGACCTTTCCTGTTTATCCAAGCGGCCTTCATGCCCACGGCCTTGGCTCCGATAGCATCGCGGCCGGACCCCGCCACGTGCAGAATTTGGGATGGATCATTTCCCATAAGTTTCACCGCTTCGCGGTATATCCTAGGATGGGGCTTGTATGCTCCCGCCCTCTCAGCAGAAACTATGGTGTGAAACTCGACACCCAGTCTGTTCGCGAGCCTACTGAGCATCGCCTGATCGCCATTTGATAACAGCCCGATGACGTACCTGTTTTTCAGTTGAAGCAGTCCCTCACGAACATCTGGAAAAGCGTTCAGCATGCTCCAGCCATCCACCAATCCTTTCACCCTGTCTTCGTTCGAAATCACGTGAAAGAATTTGAGCGTGTACTCCAGCGCTCTGCGAGTAAGAGTCTCGAATTTCAAGAACTCCTGCCCAAGTAACGTAGTCACGTAGGTATACTCCAACTGTGTGCGTCTCCAAACTTGAAGGAACGTAGCGACATCTACGCCTTTCTGTCCCTTCAGGAGATCGGCGACCCCTGGAGTAAGACTGCCCTCCCAGTCAAACAGCGCTGCAAACACGTCAAACGTTATGTGTCTCGGAGCAGCCTGGATTTTCACGATGATTGACCGGGAGCTACCGGTTCGGCGGGGAGTTTATTGCCCTTTTGGATTAGAGTTTCTGCATGTGGTCAGGTAAGCCCCGTTTTTGACCACGATGGCTTGCTCGCGCAGGGCAGAAGGCACTTCACTTAGCGTTTCATTGAGGCGAGCATAATTTGCTTCCCTTACATCCGAACCTTCGGTAGTTCTTAATTTGGCGTCTTCACAATGAAACCGGTAGTCCTCGCAATTTGACCGCGGGAGCCTACCGCAGTAGGGAGAAATAGGGTCTCCGAAGAAAGCGTGCCTCGACAAATCCATGGCGGGCGCGAAATTCGGGTGCTACATCTTCCAGGATGGGCTGACATTCGAAGAGATACTGAAGATTGCTCGGCAGTGCGAGCGGCTTGGTCTCGAATCGGTGTGGCTCAAGGATAACTTCTCTCCTTGGCTACATAAGTGGTTCAGAGGTCAGAAGGCCATACCGAATGCCTCGTTCCTCGAGTCCTGGACCACTCTCTCGGCGCTCGCCTCGTTCACCAAGAAAATAAGAATAGGCTGCGTGCTTGTGAACCTCTACCGCCAGCCCTCCCTCGTTGCGAAGATGGCATCGACTCTGGACGCGATTAGCGACGGGCGTCTCGAATTGGGATTGAGCGCGGGATGGAACAGGGAAGAGTGTACGTCTTACGGAATTGCCTTCCCCAGCGCGTCAACGAGGAGGAAGATGCTAGCAGAAGCTGTCAAAGTGATGAAGATGCTGTGGACAAAGCAGGATCCTTCATTCCGAGGCAAGCACTACAGCTTACACCGGGCATTGTGCTGGCCGAAACCGGTTCAGAAGCCGCGACCCACGTTGTGGATTGGAGGAAGCGCTGACGAGACCCTCGGGATTGCAGCCAGAGAGGCGGACGGCTGGATTTACGGCCTCTGCGAAAGAGGGCGCTACATGGAGTCGCTGAAGAGGCTGAGGGTAGAATGCGACGAGGCGGGGAGGGATTGGACGACCATTACGAAGGCATGGTATGGCTTCGTCGATATTGAAGCGGGTCGGGGACGAGCAAAGGAGCGAAGGAGGTTAGGGAGGGATGAAGCCAAACGGACAACAGCAGCAATAACGGGGAGAAGTGAGGAGGTCGCGCGCGAGCTGAGAACTTACCTCGACGCGGGGGTCACGTACTTCATCCCGGCTTTTAGGAACGAAAATATCTACGGACAGCTACAGATTTTTTCCCACGAAGTTATTCGGCAGCTACGCTGACGACAGACGTGTTCATCCCCGCAAGGTCGATTATTGAAGGGCTGCGGTGTGAACGAACGTCCGAGTTCGGACTCCACGGATCCAATGTTCGAGGCGGGTGTCTGATCTTCACTTCTTGAGTGTATACCGTGCGGGTTCCGTCCTGAAGGGTTGCGCATATCATGAGAGGATGACTCAAAGCCTCAAAGCCCCAGTCAAAGGGGGTGTCTGTTTCGGTAACTACCTAAAGGAGCTCCGCTTCCAGTAAAGCTCGTCCAAGGTGCGGCTGTGTCATCCTCGCTAACTCACGTTCACGCAAGTCGCCCTCCGAGGAACAACGGGGAAGTTGGAGTTGAAGCCCTGCGAGAGTGCGCTTATTAGGCGACAACGGATAGCCTATCCCACTCACGATGAAAGCCCCCAGATGGCGCATACGCGGGGAATGGCAAGATTCTTGCAGCTGTGACATCGGATGCCCCTGCACCTTCGACCAGTTACCGACCCTGGGGTACTGCCAAGGGCTGCTTGCCTATCACATCGAGAAGGGGAATTTCGGAGAACTCTCCTTAAACAACCTGAACATGGTCTCGGTGGGGAAATATGGGCAGGGCCGCCTTTTAGCCGGTCACTGGGTAGTTGGATACGTCTTCGACGAGAAAGCCAACAGCGAGCAGCGGGAGGCGCTCAGGAAAATCTTCATGGGAGAGGCGGGAGGAAGGTTCGGCATGCTACGCCCGCTCATAGCCAAGGTAGTGGGAATCGAGTACGCACCAATCGTGTGGCGGCACGACAGACAGAGATGGGGAATAAAGATTGCTGAGAATACCCAGACCAAATCGGGCGTCTATAGGGGCCTAGACGTACCCAAGGGCGGGGAGGTGAAGGTCATCAACGCGCCAGTCGCTGAAGGTGGAATCGGCATGCCCATCACGATGGGCCAGACTTTCATGAGCAGGATCAAACTCTTCAGTTTCGAGTTCGTCTGGTCGAGTCGAAACAGCAAGTTCGGCCCGATGGATATCTCTGGCCCTTAGCAGGTCTTCCCCCTGCCGCTACTGCTACTATTCTCGATGGATCCATTTCGGTAGACTCTCGCTGCTCGCCCAGCCCAACCATTCGGGTCAGCTCGCGTGAGGGTGGCGGAGTGGGTTCACAGCGGTGGCTGCCACCAACTTGTGGAGAGACCAGGAGAGAGGAACTCACAATGATATGAATCGGCCACCTCTGATGGAGTTCTTGAGTCTTTACCGCTTCTTGTGACGTAACATGAACTGGCTGTGAGTCCAGCTCTGCATGGATTCAGGCGAGGTACCTGACTTCAAACGCGAAAGATCATCCGCCGCTAGGCGAAACCAAAGAACTGAGGAGAAAGGACTAGAGCAACACCCAGAGCGACGAATAGTGCGGCGGATGCCCACCTGAACAATCTCGCACCTCTCGCTATGGCTTTCTCGATGGTTAATAGAGTTGCAAGAAGAATCATGGAAGGGATGCTCATGGCCGCGACACCAACCATCACCAACATGTACATGTAGCAACATCCAACGCAGTAGTAACCGTGTTTGGCGCCCATTCTGAAAGCACCGATCAGCCCCTTCCTCGCGTGCATGAGAAAGAACCCGAAAGGCGAGACACACTGGGCCAAGCACCTGTCCTTCAGAGGTGTTAATTGCCAGATCCCGGTCCCAATGAGGACTCCCGATGCGGCGAGGAGTGTGTAACCGGCGAGCGAAGGCAGTACGCCGGCTATCTGGAATGCCGAGTAGAGCGCTGTGAAAGCAGCTAGACCGAGAATTGCATAGAGAAACAAATACCCGCCCAGAAACAGTATGAAACCAAGGACCCGTGTCGACGGTCGATTCAGTTCGAAGTTAGCCTTCAAGCGATTGTAGGTGAGTAACACTGGAACCATGGCTGGAAACATCATCGCGACCATTCCGACGATCCAGATCAAGAGAAAGGAAAAGAGCCGACCTTGATCGAACGAGCTGAACATCATCGCCATAGTCATTATCGGAAGCATGGCTCCATTCGATTGGGTCCCGATGGCGCCACCCGGCATGCTGCTCATGAAAGTGAAAGACACAATCCAGGCCAGACCCGCAGATGAAAGCATGACCCCAGCGGTCAAGATGCTCGTTCCTCGGTCCCCACCGCCGCTTGCGTCCGATAGACCAGCACCTCCTTCCTGCGCAGAAGCCAACGACCTTCGCTTCGGAAGCTTGTGAATAAATCCGTTTCAGCGCCTACCGCTATGGGAGGCCCATTCGCCTCGCACCATCAAGAAGGAGGCAGTGCAATTCGAGGGGAACAGCTCGACCCAGCTACCAAAGTGATGGACGGAGGCGACAGGGCAATTGGGGAAAATCCGAGTTAGGGAATGGAAGCGCT
>VBPP01000089.1 GCA_005877365.1 Nitrososphaerota archaeon | reverse complement strand
GCCGCCAACCTCGCTTACGCGCTGGGGAGGCTCGGGACCAGAACCTTCCTCCTGACACACAGTGGCCCGGCGCACGAGCCTCTGCTGAGGGCTGGATTCAAGGGATTGCCAGTCGTCTTGAGTGTGAAGAAGAGGGAGGCTGGGCTGACCGTCGCCTTGGAGGGGATGAAGGGTGGGGCGAGGACGAACGTGATGTTGGGTCACAACGGGGGGGCTGGAGAATTTCCGCCCTCGTTGATTGACAGCGACGATTGGGCCGCGCTCAAAGAATCGAGGATTGTCTGCTCGGTGAACTGGGCCGCGAACAGCTATGGGACCGAATTGCTGATGGCCTTGAGAAGGAGTCTCGGTCGAAAGCACCAGATATTCCTCGACCCCGCGGACATGAGGGACAGGCTCGAACCCTACGGGGAGCTGCTGCGTGCTATGAGGGAACGGAATCTCGTAAACTGGCTCAGCCTCAACGAGGCGGAGGCGCGAGCGACGGGCAGTCTACTCGGAATCCGGGAGAGGGACCTCGGTGACCTGTCGCGCGGCATCGCACGAAAGTTGAACCTCAGGGTCGACATTCACACAAAGAACGGGTCCTACACCTCGACTGGGTCCGAAGTCGCTCGATGCGGGATTGGATGGGTGACCCCGAAGAGGCTGACAGGCGCGGGAGACGTCTGGGACGCCGCCTCGATTTACTTCTTCCTCAACGGGAAAAGTGATGTTGACAGGCTCGCACTCGCGAACGCGGCGGCGAAATATTACGTGTCGGCCGAAGAGCCGGAGGCCCCGACTCGCGGAGAGGTACTCCGCCTCAAGAAGGCCTAGCTACTTCTCGAGCATTCTTGAGAAGGTCCAGCTGACCGTGTTGAGTATCTCGTTCAGCCTGCTCTTCTCCCTGTAGTTCTCAACCACCACCCTGGAGACGCTGCCGTTTCTCTCCTCGAAGTTGAAGCGGAGTTGCTCACCATCGGCGAGCTTCCCCTTGGCGACCAAATCCTCATCCTTCGCCTTCATTCCCTGGAGAATCTTTCCGAGGAGGAAAGACTTGAACGGAGGGACATCGGCACGCAGGGTCACACTGGGCGCGGGTTCAATGACGAGCTTGGCGGAGGTGATCGAGGCAGTCGCAATCGGCTGTCCCCCTTTGTCCTTCGTGAGCTCCCTCCTCTCCGCAATCTCACCAGCCTCACTAACCAGCTCGCTGGCAGACCTGAACGTTTCGGCCCTCAGGGTGGTATCGACGTAGCTGAGAGCCTCCCTCAGCCTCTCGATCTCCTCCTGAAGCTCGGTTATCCGAGACTCCAGCCAGAGCTTGAGCTCCGCCGCCTTCTTCACTTCTGCGTCTGAGCCCGACATGATTTCACAGCGTCCTTCGGAGGCTAAAAACTTTCACCGCCCCAAAATTGGGTTCCGTCTTCTCCTTTCAGTGGCAAAAAGATCCGACTCCCAGCGGGGGATTGCCCTCGGAGAAGAAAGTGTTAGTTCGACCCTAGTATTGAGAGAGAGAATCGTAGGTTCCGTTGAAGCTGTCCGGGCCTGCGAATCCGATTTCGTGCCATGTGTCAAAATTCCGAGTGGCCTGCTCGAATCCCACCCGACACCCTACCGAAGAAAAAGAAGAGAAGGTCTAGTAGATGGTCGGCATATCATCTACTTGCTTCAGGAGTTCAGCTATGGGCGTCACGAGATGGAAACTGAGGCGCGAGAAGTGCACGTACCCTCCCTGCACGAGATAATCTCGGACAGCCTCGGCGTTGGGCGCCTCGAACAGAATGAAAGCCTGATGGTCCGGATCGAGATGGAGCTCCTGCTTGACTTTGACACCGAGCTTCTTGGCTATTGCCGGATTCTTTGGGAACTGGTTTTTTGCGAACTCCCTGACTGCCTTGTTGGTCATGGGACAGTTATCGGGTGGGTGTGACTGAAGCACCGCGTACTCGGGCATGGTCCGAGCCAAGGACTCTCGTTATTTATGCGAATCGCCTACCAGCCTATCAGTCACTCGGCCACTGGGATCCACTTCGACCAGTTGGACCCTACCGGGCCCGTTTGAGCATCGGTCGTTTCGAACTCAATTCGACTTGATCAGTTTCGTAAAAACTCGTGGTGTTCAGTCGGGATTGATGGATACCGAGAGGCCTTCGTCAGGCCTGCTTGGATTTCGATGCTTTCGGGAGGATTATTCCCAATTCTCCTTTATGCAGGAGAAATTGCGCCCGTGCCACAACTCGTTGCGGAACAAGAGCGGTTGTCGAAGGACTGTTCATGGGAATCGTTCTTGCATCGGTCTCGTTGACGGCCCTCCGGTCGGGCGACAGGTGGGCTGGTATCTCGGGGGCTTACGCCTTTTGGAATCTCTTCAACACTTTGTACCCTCGAACACAACCGGGGTCCGCACTCTTCGTCATCACAGCGTTTATTCTGGGGGTTCAGGAAATTCTTCCCGAAGAACTGTGGTACCGGTCTAACTTACCGGTACGACACGGGAGACGATGAAAAACCGAATAAAACTTTAAGCGCATGAATTCGATGACTGGTATGCTACGCACAGCAGGGACTTCCAAAAGGATCGCGTACGCATCGGTCTTTGCAGTGGTATACTCGATAACGAGGCTGATACCAATCTCGGCGTACGTGGGGATCAGCAGCACCTTCACCCTAGGAGAGACGTTCAGCCCGCTCGCAGGAATGCTCTTCGGTCCCTATGTGGGGGCGCTCTCCGTAACACTCGGCACATTCATCGACTTCCTGCTCGGCCGGCCGGTCATCTTCGACGGACTCGACTTCGTACCAGGAGCCGTCGCCGCCGCGACCGCTGGACTCTCCTTCACCGGAAGGATTAGGGAATCACTCGC
>VBPP01000088.1 GCA_005877365.1 Nitrososphaerota archaeon | reverse complement strand
AGATGCCCCAGTCGAGGGCTTCAAAGAGGGTTTGTTTCGACTTCATCTCTTTCACCGCGCGGAGAGAATCTGAACCCCGTAGACGAGGGAAGCGATCAGTAGGGACGCAACCACCAACCCTCCCAGGTTCGCGATTAGCGCTAGCTTCCCGCTCAGTACAACCTTACCTATCTTCATCGGCTGAATCCTTGGGAGGAGGAGGAACCAGGTGACGGAGTGGTAGAGACTGAACGCTAACAGGGTAATGCTCAGCCCTACGAATGGAACAGTCGCGAACTGACTCACGAGGCCCCTCCCTCCGCTCTCGAGCTGGGCCAGGATCAAAAGATAGAGCAGCACATACGAAAGAATGAAGACCGAGGAGAGTTCCCTCAGGAATATGGCGATGTACTTCCGCCTCCTAAGCCACCAGTAACTGCTCGGCTCCTTCACGCGAATCACTTCCCCCTCCTCATGATTGACTTCAAGCTCGTCAGCGCAGCGTCGATCTTGATCCTCTGAAGCGCAAGGGCCGGGTCGACGTTCTTCGGGCAGACGATGGAGCACTCCCCCACGAAAGTGCAGTCGAAGGCTCCCGCTCCTCCGGTCAAGAGGTCGAGCCTTTCGGTTGCACCCTCGTCCCTCGAGTCGAGGTTGTACCTATACCCGAGAGCGGCCGCCGCAGGCCCGATGAACTCCTTGTCCGCGGCGAAGACCGGACACGCCGCATAACAGAGCATGCAGTTGATGCAGGCACTGAACTGGTCATACTTCTCAAGCTCCTCGGGCTTCTGCGGGTACTCTCCCTCCTCGAGTGCTCTCTCCCTCTCCCTGATTATCCACGGCTCAACCCTCCCGAGCTTCTCCATGAAGTCGCCGATGTCAACGACGAGGTCCTTCTGAACTGGAAAGTTGTGAAGCGGCTCGATAACGACCTTCTCCCCCGTCTCTGGGATTGGAGCCGCGCATGTCAGCCTCGGGGTGCCGTCAACCAGCGCCCCGCAACTCCCGCAGACTCCCATCCTACACGACCATCTGAAGGCGAGAGACCCGTCAAGCCAGTCACTCGCGTAGTTGAGTGCATCCAAGACGAACATCTTCGGATGGTACTTTACTTCGTACTCCTGGTAGAAGCTCTCGGGTGTCTGTCCCGGGAGGTACCTCTTGACCCTTATCCGGACCTTCTAAAGATTTGTCGTCCCTCTTAGGAAAGTCGGTTCTAAAGTGTGCTCCCCTCGACTCCTGACGCATAAGGGCAGAGTAGGCTACCGATTCGGCGACATCGAGCATGAAGTCTAGCTCGAATGCGTGAACCATCTCCATATTGAATGTTCTCCCTCTGTCGTCGACCTTCGCCGAGGGGAGTCGCCCCTTCAGTTCACGTATTTCCCTGAGCGCCTCTCTGAGTCCCTTTTCTTCGCGGAAGATTCCGACCTTCGTCTCCATGAGAGACTGGAGGCCTTCCCTCATCTCGGCGAGCCTCTCCTGACCCCCCTCCTTCTTCAGGAGTCTGTTCATCTTCTCCTCCGCCAAGGAGACGTACTGCACCGAGGAGACCGACCGGTCGCCGCCCGGATTGTGGTCTCTCTCTCTTCTCGAGAGGGCGAAGCTCGCGGCGTCTTGCCCAGCCCTCCTTCCGAAGACGAGGCACTCCGATAGCGAGTTCGACCCCAGCCTGTTCGCCCCGTTTATCGTTACGCAGGCCGCCTCCCCGCAAGAGTAGAGACCCGGGAGCGGTGTCCTTCCGTTGACGTCGGTGTGAATCCCTCCCATCGTGTAGTGCTGGGCCGGACGGACGGGTATCGGCTCCTTCACCGGGTCTATCTTTGCGTAGTTCAAGGCCAACTCTCTTACGAACGGTAGCTTGCTGTCGATTACTTTTTCACCCAGGTGACGTAGGTCCAACAGCAGGTACGCCCCGAAGGGACCCTCAAACCCCCTTCCCTCCCTAATCTCCTGTACGAGAGCACGGGAGAGGATATCCCTCGGACCCAGCTCCATCTTCTCGGGTGTATACCTGCTCAGAAACCTCTCTCCATCTTTGTTCTTGAGGTAACCGCCCTCACCCCTTGAGGCCTCCGTTATCAGGATGCCAGTCCCGGGAAGAGCGGTAGGATGGAACTGGATGAACTCCATGTCCTTCAGCGGCACTCCCGCTCGGTACGAGATCGCCATCCCGTCCCCTGTCTTTATCACCCCGTTGGTCGTAAACTGGTACATCCTCCCCGCTCCCCCTGTTGCGACGATGACGGCGGAGGCGGAGACGAAGGCGAGTTCGCTCGTCCGCAGGTCCAGGGCCACAAGCCCCCTGACCGCGCCATCCTCGACCGCGAGAGACAAGACAAACCACTCGTCGTACCTGACGATGCCCGGGTACTTCAGCGAATGCTGGAGGAGTGTGTGAAGAAGATGAAATCCTGTCTTATCGGCGGCGAAGAGGGTTCTCTTCACACTCATGCCTCCGAAGGCCCTCGCCGCCAACTTGCCGTCCTCCTCCCTGCTCCACGGGCAGCCCCAGTGCTCTAGTTGAATCACCTCCGACGGGGCTTCTCTCACGAAGAGCTCAACGGCGTCTTGGTCGGCAAGATAATCACTCCCCTTGATTGTGTCAAGGGCGTGGAGGTCCGTGGAGTCGTAATCCTTGAGCACGGCCGCGGTCCCTCCCTCGGCTGAGACCGTATGACTTCTCATCGGGTAAACCTTCGACAAAAGTCCGATACTGAGCTTGTCACTGAAGGTCGCGGCTGCTATCGCGGCCCTAAGCCCGGCGGCACCCGCACCTACTATTGCGATGTCATGCGAGAACTTCTCTACCATGCGCCTTCCGACTTCTGAAGAGGGGGTGACGCCTGACCCGCGTTTTACGTCTTTCTGATTCAGACCCCGGAGCTGGGTGACCGCAACGTCGTCATCTTCGACCGAAGAATCGAAATCGCTTCACAAAGTATTTAACACGTCCAAATATCGCAGAGGAGCCACGAGTGGGCATAGTTGCCGGAGTTTGCTTACAGCTTCCAGGGTTTCGACCCAGCGGTGCATGTCAGGGCCAGCGGGCGCGAGGTTAACGTCTCCCCGAAGGCGGCAAGAGAGGTCGCGTTAGCGATCAGAGGAAAGCCCCTCCCCGAGGCAATCGAACTCCTCGAATCGGTCGAAACCCTCAAGATGCCCATCGCATTTCGGAGGCACAAGCTGAAGGTTGGGCATCGAAGCGAGCTTGCTGGTTTCCCCTCCGGTTCCTACCCTGTCAAGACGGCCCGCGCTTTTGTCGATGTCCTGAAGAATCTTCAGAGTATTTGTGAATTCAAGGGGCTGGACCCCGAACGCGTCAGGATCATACATTCATCGGCTTATGCTGGCCGCTCCATCAAGGACTATACACCGAGGGCGATGGGCAGGAGCAGCCCGAACTTTCACACCCTCGTCCATATCGAACTAGTCGGAAAGGAAGTATAACCGCCATGTCCGCCCAAGAAAGGAGCGCCGTCAAGGGTTTACTGCAGATGAGCAGAAGCTACGTGCAGATCGACGAGTTCCTGGAGAAGGCGCTCAAGGAGGCAGGATACGGCGGCCTCGAGATACAGAAGACTCCCATAGGAACGACCCTGAAAGTCTCTGTCGCAAGACCAGGGCTCGCGATCGGGCGGAGGGGGACGGGCATCAAGGAGCTCACCGAGCAGGTTGCAGCTCAATTCCGTTTCCAGAATCCACAGATCGCCGTCTCCGAGGTGAAGACCCCAGAGCTGAACGCGAAGATTATGGCAGCGAGGATTGCTCAAATCGTATCGAGGGGGACCGCCTTCCGTCGGGCGGCGAACTGGACCCTCAACACGATCATGAATGCGGGGGCGATGGGGGTCGAGATCTCAATCGCGGGGAAACTTAGGTCAGACAGGTCACACAGCGAGACGTACCGGGCGGGCATCGTGCCCAAGAGCGGCGAAACCGCGACAAAGATTGTCAGGGAGGCGACGACAGACGTTCTGTTGAAACTCGGGCTCTACGGAATCAAGGTGAAGATCGCCCTGAAGGATGCGATAGCGCCCGACGTCGAGATAAAGGAGGACGTGAAGGAGGTAAAGGTGGAGGAGAATGCCGAACCTGAAGGCGAAGTTGCTGAAAGAGCAAGAGCCAGATAAGCTCAGAGAGACGCTCTACGACCTCAGGGCGGAGCTCTCCAAGCTTCGGAGCACAGCGGCTCGCGGGCTCAACAAGAAGGACACTGGGAAGATAAGGAAGGTACGGAGAGACATCGCTAGAG
>VBPP01000148.1 GCA_005877365.1 Nitrososphaerota archaeon | reverse complement strand
GGTAATCACCTGGCTGAATCAGGCCGCCGCGTCGCTGAATTCCACATACAGGCTCGAGCTCTACAGCAAGGTGCAGAAGGCAATGCTGGACTGGGCGGGCATAATACCGATGTATTCACCCGACGCCATACAGGTGGAGCGGACGTGGGTCCTCCCCTCGAACAGCGCAATCGGTCGTGGTGTCTACAACCCGCAGTACGGTGACGGGAGCGGAGGCGCAGGTGGGGGATACCTGGCGTACTATATCCAAAAGGCCAATTCCACCCAGTTTCCAATCGCACTCTCCATCTCGATGCCAGGATTACTGTCGGCTCCGTCACAAATCTCTGTCATGAACGCCGAGCTCTTCGGCGGGGTCTTCCTAACCCAGATTGCCGTTCGAACTGTCGAGAGGGAAAGTCGCAGATAACTTCCCAGCTGCAGAAGTCGAACTGAAATAGATTTGCCCGATGGCCTAGCCCATTTTTCAGGAAACCAAGATACATGTGTTGCTAAAGGGTCCTCCTGGGGCCTGAGGCTGGCCCACGAATCCCTATGATGCCTCGAATGAACGAACCAGAATATCTATGGCGTCATCGACGTTCCGCTCGGAGATCGTCAGTGAAGGAAGGAAACGGATTACATTTTCCCAGGTTCCAGTGAGTCCAACGACGAGGCCCCGCCTTCGCGCTTCGCGGACCACGCTCCGGGCCCGAAGCGAATCCGGAGCCTTGGTCTTTTCCGATTCCACCAACTCGAGGGCCATCATTACACCCTTTCCCCTTACATCTCCGTCAAGCCCCAAATCGTCGACCATATCCTTCAATCGACCTTCAAGGTGGCTGCCTACCCTCGAGGCATTGTCGACGAGTCTCTCGTCCCTGACTATCCTCAGTATCTCAACCGCTGCGACGCATCCTAGGATGTAGGCATCCTTGCTGATGCCGACATAGTCTCTGGGCTCCCACTTGTCGGCCAGGTCCTCTCTCGCCAGGAGCATTGTCAGGGGGAGTGGGCCGCTCAGGGCCTTTCCCGCGCAAAGCACATCTGGCCACACCCCCCAGTGTTCCAAGGCGAACATTCGGCCGGTCTTGCCAATCCCTGTGAGGACCTCATCACCAATCAGGGGAACGTCATTCTCCCTGCATATCTTGGCCAGGCCTTGGAAGTACCCATCGGGAGGGACGACGTTCCCTCCGAGGCTCAGAATCGGCTCCACGAGGACGCCCGCGACAAGTCGTGGCGAAACCACTGAGGAGAGCAGCCTTTCTAGGAAGGCGAGACAATCATCTCCTGCTTTCGAACCGTCCGCAAACCAAGGGCGATAGGAATCTGGAAAGGGCATGTGCATGAAACCCGGGAGATTGAAGAAGCGGGAGAGCGCGTTTGTCCCCATCTCCTTTAGGGTTGGTGATGCACCTTATCGCCTTCTCTATTATGTCCGAACCGCTGTGGCCGAAGACCGCCTTCCCCTTGGCTAGAGGGTTCGGCACGAAGGTCTTGAGCTCGTCGGTGAGTTCACTGGCCTTCTCCGTGATCATGGTCTGCCTGTCGATGTGATCGATGCCTCTTGAAACTTGGCTGACGAGCGCCTTCGTTAGCCTCGGGTGGGAATATCCGACCGCGGTGGTTCCGCCTGCGGTCATGTCGAGGTACTTCTTCCCTTTCTCGTCCTCGACGTAGACGCCCTGGGCTCGTTTCAGAACCAATCCAGACGTGGCGAACGCCCTGGCGATGTTCGAGCGGTCGAGCTCGGAGGCGGAGCTACGCGTAACCTTTGCGGCCAACAGGCGGTCAGTCCTTGAAGTAGTCGGAGGAATCCTCGATTGTTCGGATGAGGATCACGGTCTCGCCGCCAAAGACGACGCGCTTCGGAAGGAGCTCGTGGAGTACTCCGTCCACGGGCGAGCGCAGCTCCTCGAGGAACTCCCCGCGGATATTCTTGATCTCTCCGACCTTCTGACCCTTCTTCAACATCGATGTGAAATAGGGTCCGGTCTGCTCCACAATCGGATAGAATATCCCGCCCTTGGTGCAGATTACCCTCGCCCCCTGGCGCATTATGTTCATCTTCCTGGGGAATGGCTCGGCTACCCCTTCCAGCAACTTCAGGTGTTTCATCAGGCGGGCCGCGCATCGCTCGGTCAAGGCGATATCCTCTTCGCGGTAGGTCAGAAGGCCTATCCCTATCTCGGAGATGATCGATGGCTTCCCGAGCTTCGTGGCCTCATGCAGCAGGATTCCAGGGGTGGCCCCCTCCTTTCCAGCGTCGTGTATCATGACGTATTCGAGGCCATAAGCCCGAGCCGCGTCATAACACGTCCTGTCAAGGTCTGAATTCCCGGTTCTGCAGATTATGGTGTGAGACATGTGGGATTCGTTGGTGTCTCCGCCCCTGAGGTCAAGATGAAAATCGACCTTCATGATGACCTCGTTCAGGACAATGTGGGCCGTCCTCTCCGTCACAGTTCCGTTGGGGTTACCGGGAAAGACCCTGTTCAGGTCCTTTCGGTCCAGGGGGGAGAATCCCACCGTCCTCCACTGGAAGCTCGGCATATTCAACACAGGAAGGATGACCAGTCTTCCGCTCAGTTTTCCCGGGTTGGTCTTGTTGAATATTCTGGTGGCAGCTTCGATTCCAGGATACTCGTCGCCGTACATGCCGCCAGTGATGCAGAGCGTGGGCCCGTCGCGTGTGCCATTGATCAACATCAACGGAAGTGTCGTCACCACGGAGTTACTCGAGTCGACGACCAGCTCGTGATAGACCTTCTGGCCGGGGCCACACGTAACACCGGCTATGCTGAAGGCCTCCACCATGCTTCCGTTCCTCGCCCCGCCGGGCGATTTAAGCGTGGCCTTTTAGTAAAAGCATCCAGACCTCGACAACCAAATATGTCATCCAAGACGGGGCGATGAATTGCGCCCCGAGGCCGGGAAGGCAAAATGGTTCTTCTAATCGCGGGCGACCTTGTCAGGAGTCTCGTACCCCGTGGCTTTGACCGACGGCTGAAGCTCCTGTCCTTCGTCCTCTTCATGAACGATTTCGGAAGGACGGTGGTAACCGTCTATCTCCCCCTCTACTACCTTGAGCTCAATGCCTCACCACTTTTCATCGGCATTGGAATAACCATCTCGAGCGGGGTCTCCGCCCTCTTTCAGGCGGTCGGTGGAGTCCTCGCGGACACCTGGGGCCGCAAGAAGTCCATGGCACTGAGCATGGCTGCCCGAGGCGTGCTCTTGGTCTTGCTGAGCCTCTCTGCCACCCTCGGGCCTTCCTTCGTCACTATCCTCATCCTCTTCACCCTATCGGAAGCGACCAACGGTATCTTCCTTACGGCGGCCAACCTTGCAGGAGGGCTCATAGTCCTTTACGCGGTTTCTATCTACATTATGACCGCCCTCGTCATCCTGAACCTTGCGGTCACAACTGTCTACCTTGGAGAGACGTGGTCTGCGGGGAAGAGAAGTCCAAAGTTGGGGAACATGCTGTCTGTCTCAAGGGATCGAATTCTGCTCGTCTTCTCCATAGTGTCGATTGGCGCAGGGCTCCTCGCCAACCAGATGGGACCGACATTCGCTCTGTACACCACTCAGGAGGTCCACATATCGAAGCAATTCCTTGGCTACCTCTACTTTCTCAATGGCATCCTAGTGATTCTGTTCCAGTACGCCTTCTCCCGTCTCGGCCTGAGATACAGGCTGACCAGCCTCATGGCGATTTCGGTTGGGGTACAGTCACTAAGCTACTTGCTGGTGGGCTTCTCTCAAAACCTCTTGCTACTGCAAGTCGTGATAGTGGGTCTGACAATCGGTGAGATGCTTCAGGCGCCATCCGGCACTGCTTTCGCGAACAGGCTTGCCCCGTACGAGAAGAGAGGAGAGTATATTGGATTCTACAGCTGGTGTTGGAATTCCGGCCAGGCCCTGAGCCCTATGGTGGGCGGTCTCCTGCTGAGCATATTCGCCACTGCCGAGTATCTGACTTGGTATGTCACATTCGCAATCGGCGGCCTATGTTTCGCCGCCTACTTGGCCATCGGAATCGTCCTCAGGAAGTCCGAAAGACCGCGCGTAGCGGTCGGTCTTGGCTCCTGAGATGGATTTCCGACGAGCGGAAGATTGGTCCGGACTAGTTCGAGAGTAACTCTTGTGCCCGATCTCCGCATTTGGTGAGGACTTCACGCCCATCCTTAGTGACTAGTACTTGGTCTTCCACGGCTGCGCCTCCCAGGCCAGGGACAAAAATTCCAGGCTCGTAACAAAGGTGCATGTTCTCTCTAAGAGCCATTTGCTTCGGCTTCGGAAGATTGAGCGTAGCACCTGTCAAGTCGGGATAGTCCGACCCTACGCCATACCCATGGCCGAAGGTCCAAGTCCTTACAAAAGGTGCGAAAGGACTCATCTTCAAGACCCTGTAGGCGGCCCTGACCAAGTCGGTATCGGTTGTCCCGGGACGCGTGGCTTCAACCATCGCTTTCAGCATCTCAAGAGAAGTTTCAATCAGCTTCAGTTGCCGCGCAGTTCCTTTCTTCCCCACGATGTATGCTGGCTGAATGTCAGAATGATATCCCATTAGTTCACTCCCAATATCAGCATAGATCAAGTCTCCGGCTACGAGTTTCCTTTGGGTGTAGTCGGGGCTCAGGTACGACATGGCTGAACGAGGTCCGCTTTGAATCACAGACCAGGGATTATCTCCACCAGCGTCAAACATCGCCTTTTCAACCGCCTGATGGACTTCGTACTCTCGCACGCCTGGATTGCTCGTTTCAATCAATGCACGCACTCCCTCGTCCGCGATGGATGCAGCTTCTCGAAGAATTCTCAACTCGTCGGGGCTTTTTGTCACTCTTAGCATGTCAACCTCACGACTGCATTCTTCGAACTTTGTTCCACTGAAGGCCCTGACAAATTCGAGATACAGTGTGTATGAGGCAGCGGTCCCCGCTATCCCGATCTCTTTGAGCCTCCGATCAGTTCCAAGCATCTCTCTCGCTATCTTCGCGAAACCAACTTCTCGGTTATCGATATACTGTTCCGATGTTGTCCGTATATCCGAGATCCAGATTTGATTACGAACCCTTCTTATTAGGTCAGCTTCCTGATTGGATAAGATGAGTCCTGGGTCTTCTTCTTGGGGTATCACAACAACACTTGGAAAGTGCTGATAAGGTACGAACGGGACGCCTTCCTGAATTTCTCTTGCTGGCATTTGAAAGCCGACAAAATATCGAATATGCTGTCCCGACTCCACACCCTGCCCCATTGAGTATCTTCTATCAGAATAGGCGAGGACCGCGTCGAACCCTTTCTTCTTCGCTAGTTCCTGAACATTCCTAACTCGCTGCTTGTGTTCAGCGACAGAAATCCCATCGACCAAAATGGGCTATCCTTACAACCCTTGTCGAGTTACTTAAGAGTTTGTTCGGATTTGAGGGCGCTGCAAAGTTAAGGATTGAGTAATCTGTCTATTCTGTTTGCTCCCTGACGGTTTGAGGGGATGAGGCCTCCCACGCCTCATGATCGTTCCAAGATTCATGATACGTGAGAGGACACCCTCGCTCTCATGCTCTACGGCGTGTATGTCTATCAGTGCTCAAACAGTTTGGGGAGAGCATCAAGGATTCTTGAGCCCTTCGTGGAGAGGTCTCACGAGTCCATACGCCAGTGGGTCCAACGGTTGGCACCGGTCTGCGACGAGTTCGATGTCGATAGGAGGCTAGTCACGGCGGTATTCGTGGACGAGACGATGATCCGCATCAGGGGGAGAGAGGCGTGGGTCGTCAGCATAGCAGACGCGCTTAGGCCTCAGCCAGAAAAGGCGACGGCTCCGTGAAACTCGTGCGGCATCGGCAGACCCCGCGGGCTTGACCCTCGGCGCCCGCCGGTGTCGACATCCCAGATCAGGCCAAACGGATATGTAGCACAGGCAGGGCCCTGAATTAGATGTCCCAGGGGCAAGGAATCACACGTGAGCAAAGTCTTGGCGAGGTGGTCTCGAAGACCTTCGACCTATACCGGCGCGACTTCGCAAAGTATCTGGTCCTCTTCGCGGTGGTGGGAGCAATCACCGGGGTCCTCACCACACTGGTGCGGCGTGCTTTCATCCTACCCGTTCCTCCCGCCAACGGTACCCCTCAGCAGTTCCTGAACTGGCTCCCCGGGTTCTTTGGCGTCCTTATCCCCCTCGTCGTCCTGAGCCTGATTGTGGCAGCGGTGTTCTCCCCCGTGGCCGTCGGAGGCGCGGTCAAGATGGCGTCTGAAGAGATTGTGAAGGGACAGGCAGACCTCGGGGCGTCGGTTCGTTTCGCCATATCAAAATTGGTGCGGATTTGGGTATTGAGCTTCGTCGTCGGGGTCATCGTCGTGGCAGGACTAATCGCACTTGTCGTCCCCGGGATAATATTTACGATAATGTTCTCCCTCGCGTTCCCTGCGCTCCTAATCGAAAACACAGGAATCTCCGAAAGCCTGGGGCGGAGCCGGAAACTCGTCGGCCATAGATGGCTGAAGACCTTCGCCCTAGCCCTCGTCTTTGGAATTATCACAGTGATAGCATCGGCCATCGTAAGCGCCATCAGCGGGCCCTTCGGTTGGGCCAGCAATATCGTGAGCAGTATCCTTTCGGCATTGTACGTTCCATTAATCCCGATTGCCTTGACA
>VBPP01000147.1 GCA_005877365.1 Nitrososphaerota archaeon | reverse complement strand
TGTACAGGTGAAGGGTCGGGGGCTTTAAGGTATAACCGTCAGGATTCAACACGGTAGGTGGCGGCGCTGGTCGGACTCGAACCGACGACCAACAGGTCTCCATCTCGACGAGATAACAGCCTGCTGCTCTACCACGCTGCCCAGTGGGTTTTCCACTTCTGAGCTACAGCGCCGTTTCCGCCGACAAGTCCGACTGTTAAAACGATTTCGCGAATTCTTCTGCCTCTTTGTGACGTCGTGAACGACTCTGCGCCGTAAAGCGCCGCTTGACTGAATTCTCGAAGCTGATTGCCTTCGTTACCGGTACAGCACCGGCTCGAGTCAGCGATACATTCCGACGACCTTGACCACCCCAAAGTCTGCCTTAACCGCATCCGGCGATGGGAGTAGGAAATCTCACAAAAGGAATTCCCTATCTCTCAGTTCTTTCGCATTAATCGCGCGTAACAAACGGGTGCATTCTCAGGCATAAGTGCAGACACCCTCTAGAACAATCTACCACGCCCCTTTTTATAGAAGAAGTTTCTAGCATTGCCCTATGTCTCAGCAACTGTCCCCACAGGCCTACAGGCCCTTGCTTAGCATTTACGACCTCCTTGACCGAGTACTTGACAAGGGGCTGGTCATCGACGCAAACGTGTCCGTGGCTTTGGTTGGAATCGAGATACTGGTCATCAGAGCGAGGATCATAGTTGCCGGTATCGATACCTTCCTGCGATATGCCGCAGCCATGGGTCTCTCGGCACCATTACCACTCGAAGAGACTGCAACAACCTCGACCGGCTAAGGGAGGGGGAGCTGCCGTAAATTGGCCATCTGCCTTGTCTGCGGTAAGTACGAGGGAGTCGGACTGGAAGAGGCCATGCAGCGGGGATGGATCTTCGCGCGCTGCCCCGAGTGCCATAGGGGAACCCCCTTCGACATAGCGAAAGTCTATCTCTCCAAGACGATCGGGGCGAGCAATATCGAGGGCTTCTGCAGCAAGCACTGGTTCAAGGACAGAGGCATATGTGGCTATTGCAGGATGAGGCGCGAGAGTGTGAGTGAAAATGTCGCTTAAGCTGGAGCCCCGAAGAGACCTCTCGCTGGTCGACCTCCTCGACAGGATACTCGACAAAGGGATAGTCATAAACGGAGATATCTCACTGAGTGTCGGAAAGGTCGAGCTACTTTCACTGAAGATAAATCTCGTGATCGCCTCGCTGGAGACCGCAAAGCGGTACGGGCTCAGGCTCCCGTGGGAGACGGAATCGAAGGGAGGAGAGAGGCTCCAGGAAAAAGCCCCGCGCCGCCTCTCGACACTCAGGAACTACAAGGTGGTGTCCTGACGTTTGCCGTCGAGGAAGACTCAAAGACAGCTTGAGGCGCCCGGACAGATTAACCTCGGCCCAGGGGAGGGTAAGCTGGACAACGGCCTCGCCAGACTCGTCCTCACGGTCGTCGAAGTCCTCAGGCAGGTCCTGGAGAAGCAGGCCCTCAGGAGAGCCGATTCGGGCAGCCTCACCGATGAGGAGGTCGAACGGCTGGGCCTCGCTTTCATGCAGCTCAACACGCGACTCCTCGAAATCGCACGCGAGTTTGGCGTGAAGCCTGAGGAGCTCAGGGCCGGACTGGGGGCTCTTCTCCGGACGGGAAACCGAGACCTTGACACGGTCTCGCTCGCAGACCTTCTCCAAAAATTGCTGGAGAAGGGTGTCGTGGCGGCCGGTCAAATTAGGATTGCTGTCTCAGACATCGACCTCGTCGGCCTCGACCTCCTCGCGGTCCTATACCCCATACACGGAAAGAGGCGAAAGCTCGCGAGCGTGGCGGGTGGTCGTCGGTGACTGAAGGCAGGTACCTCTACTGCATCCTCGATGGTGCGGAGACGAGGAACCTCGGGAAAGTCGGAATACAGGGAGGAGAGGTCCGTGTCCTGCCCTACGAGAGCGTCGGTGCGGTTATCAGTCCCGTCCCGTTCAGCGAGATAGAGTCTAATCTAGTGAACATTCTCGTCCACCAGAAAGTCGTGGATCTTGCCCGGGGAATCGGAACCGCCCTCCCTGTCAGGTTCGGGATCATCTTCAAGACAGAGGAAGGGGTGAAGAAGATGCTCTCGAAGTCCTACGAGAGTTATCGTACAAAACTGCACAAGCTCAAGGACAGGGACGAATTCGGGGTAAAGGTGATTCTCAACGATTCCGGATTGAAGAGGATAAGGCAGTCTGTGGAGGCCGATTCAGAGGAGGTCGTGGCGACGAGGAAGAAGTTGCCGAAATCCGGGAGGGGGACTTCGTACCTCCTTAGGTTGAAGATGGAGGAAGCCATAAAGAACCAGCTCTACAAGAAGATTGAGGATCTCAGCCAGCAAATCTACACGAGACTCGGCGCGCCCGCCGACGAGCGGACAGTCCTGAAGTCTGACCATGAGCAGATTATCTTGAACGCAGCTTACCTTATCAACCGCAGAGAGGTGGAGCGTTTTCAGAAGGAGGTTGAAGCAGTGAGGAAAGACTTTGGGGGGGAAGGGCTGATCGTGCACACGAGCGGACCTTGGGCCCCGTACTCCTTCTGCTAGAGGAAGCCATGATAATCGAATACCTGGTGATGAAGCTGGCCCTTCAGGCCGTTGTCGACGAGTGCAACCGTATGGCACTCATGCAGGAATCGCAGGAACGAGTTGGGTTCCTCAGGTCGGGGATCGCCCGACTGGAGGTTGCGTACGAGAGTGGCCTCATCGACGGAGAGGAGTACGAAAGACAGAGCCGAGAGATTCTTGGCGAGCTTAAGAAGCTCTCCATGGGGCAAAGCTATTCACTCCCTGGAGGCGCAACCTGATGGCCGACTTTCCCGACCTTTTCGATGAATTGGAGCGTGTCCTGCTCGGCATACTCGGCAGCGTCCAGGATTCGGGAGAGACCGCGGTCAAGAAACGTCGAGTCACTCATGGGGCGATAACTGGCAGCTTTTCATTGAAGGTGGGTCTCCTCGATTCGACAACTAATCGAGAGGCGCCGCGGGCGTATCCAGAACAGGCTGAGCAGACGCCCCTGGTCGACGTCATCGACGAGAAGGACGGCTTGAGGGTGATAGTACTTCTCCCCGGCATAAGGTCCAGGGACGTCAAGGTCGGCGTCAGGGATCGTCTTCTTCGAATAGAAATAACGAAGGGAGGCACTACCTACTCTCGAGAAATCCCCTGCAAACTAGCACCGAGCGACATCAAAATCAAGTCTGTCGTGGAGAAGAACTCCGTCGTCGAGATCCTCTTCAGCAAGGTAAAGAAGGCGCGTTCGAATGAATGACAGTACCTCCGCCGGCACTCGGCAACAGAGCGTTC
>VBPP01000146.1 GCA_005877365.1 Nitrososphaerota archaeon | reverse complement strand
CACGGCTACGCCAATTATCATCAAGGAAAGTATGAAGGTGTCGACAGTACTTCCGGGGAATTGACTCGTGACGTAGTAGTTTATCAAACTAAAGACGACCGCCCCTAGCACCGGACCTTCGAACGTTCCGATTCCACCGATGATAACCATGAATATCGGGAACAGAGAAAAGCTGAGATTTTGGAAGAGGGTTGTGTTGATCGTCCCTATGATCTGGAGATAATAGGCACCCGCCGCGGACGCGATGAACCCGCTCGCGAGGACCGCTATGGATTTGTAAAGCAGGACGTTAATCCCAAGACTGGACGAAGCCAATTCGTCGTCCCCTAAGGCTCTCAAGGCGAATCCGACCCTCGACTGCATCAGAAAGTATGTGCCGAATATCGTGATTCCAGCGAGGACCAAACCCGAGTAGTAGAGCCCTATCGGTGTGAGAATCACGGTCTGAGGAACGGTGAAATCTGCCCTGTTGCCAAGAAATTCAACCATCGGCTTAACGATGAGTGGGACGACGAGGGTGGCGATCGCGAAGTAGAAGCTCTTGAGTCTAAACGTTGGTATCAGTGCGACTCCGAGAATCGCCCCAGCAAAGCCAGCCAAGAGCAACGATATGATGAACGGGAACCCATCGAACAGGGCTAGCGCTCCCACAACCCCGCCGAGAGCGAAGAAGGCGGAGATCCCCAGATTGAGAAGCCCCGCGTATCCGCCCACTAGGTTCCAACTCTCTGCCAGTGAAATCCACATGAAGTAGACGGCGTACACAGACAGGACCCTCGAACCCTCCGTGGAGAGGGTGAGTGGATACACTGTCGCGAAAAAAAGTGAGATTAACAACGTGATTTGGGAGGGATTTCTCATGCCTACCGCGAACCTCCATACCCGACTCCTATCGGCCAACTTGGGACCAGTCCCTCTCCTCCGCTTCACTCAGCAATACCGTGTCCAAAGAGCCCTCTTGGTCTGACCATGAGAATAACAATGAAGATCAGAAACGTCAGAAGCGACGCGAGGTCTGCGTGAAACTGAAACTGTGAGGGCAGCGTGAGGGCGATGAGGCTCGAGACGCTCATGATGACCCCGACAAGAAATCCCGCCGCAAGGGTTCCGAGTATGCTCCCAACCCCTCCTAGAATTACCACGACGAGTATCACCGGAAGCAACACCTCATCCCCCGCTGTTGCCGTTACGGAGTTCGTGAACGCAAAGAGCCCCCCCGCAAGCCCCGCGAGGGCCGAACCCGTGATGAATGAGAGGAGCCTGACCGCCTTCGTGTTTATGCCCGAGAACTCAGCGGCCTCCCAGTCCTGCGACGTTGCGCGAATCGCTCTGCCACGATACGTCCTGGAAAGGAAGAGTTGGAGAATAGGAAGCACCACAACAGCCATGACGAATGCCAATGCCTGAGCCTCTTGCAGGAAGAACAGGCCTATCTGGAATGCGGTACTCGAGTAGCTCTGATGCTGAGCTTGGGCCCCAATGCCGTGCGATGGGTCCAGCGCCGGAAAGGGACCGATGCCGTTTGAGGCCAGATACTCTAAGAGTATCGAAAGACCAAAAGTGGCGAGGAGAGGGGCTTCAAACCCTGTCCTCTCAATCCTGTAGATAAGAAGAAGGTAAACTGAGCCGCCCACAAGGGCCAGCATCAAGGAGTCAGTGAATATCGAGAGCAGGGGGTCTATGTGGAGAACGGGTGTAACCAAAATCGAGAACTGAATCGTGGCGAATGCTGCGAGGACGATGAACGCCCCGTGGGCCACGTTCAGGACCTTCTGGACGCCAAATATGAGAGAAAATCCGGCTGCAGAGAGGGCGAAGAATCCGCCCTGCAACAACCCATTCACGAGGGCCTGAACAAATTCTACCGTGCCCAGGGCCAAATTCAGGTCCCGACTCCCAGATAGGCTGCTCTTACCATGGGGTCGTGCAACAGCTCATCGCTCAATCCACTGCCAGCCACCCTCCCGTTCTCGAGCACGTAGGTTCTATCGGAGATTTCCATCGCTCGCTCCGAGCTTTGCTCCGCCAGTAAAACAGCGACTCCCTCCCTGTTTATCTTCTCGATAACGCTGATGACCTTCTCGAACGCAATGGGCGAGAGGCCGAGGGAGGGCTCATCGAGGAGCAACATCTTGGGCTTCGCCATCAGCGCCCTGGCAATTGCGACCATCTGCTGCTCACCCCCCGACAGTGTCGTGACTAGCTGGAAACTTCGCTCTTCTAGTACAGGGAACAAGTCGTGAACAACCTTCAGCCGTTCATTGACTTGGGGGCATCTTCTCGGTGCGCCCATCCGAAGGTTCTCTCTCACCGTCATTTCTGGGAACAGCCTTCGTCCCTCGGGAACATATGCGATTCCTATGGCTACCAATGTGTGGGGAGCCACCCCATTGACTCTGGTTCCTTCGAAGACTATCTCTCCTCCCTGAGTCCTTACCAGACCCATGATCGACTTGAGCAGAGTCGACTTCCCAGCCCCATTCGCGCCAATAATAGAAACAACTTCTCCGGCTTCTGCGCTCATCGATACGTCCCACAGTACCCTTAGGTTACCATAAGAGGCCGAGACCGAGTCAACTGATAACAAGGGTCCTAGAACCCACCAGCTCTATTGGGGGGCTGAGGAAGAGGTTGTTGTTGTGCTTTCTCCGTCGTCGTTACCTCGTCTTCCCATGTACGCCGCCACAACTCTCTCGTCTCTCATGACTTCTGAGGGGCTACCCTCGACCAGCTTCTCTCCCCCGTTCATCACGACGATTCTGTTGCAGAGTCTCACTATCGCTTTCATCACGTGCTCAATTACGATTAGCGCCATTCTCCGCTCGGGCTGTATTCTTCTGAGAAGGTCGACCATGGCGTTCATCTCCGGATGATTCAACCCAGCCACGACCTCGTCTAGCATCAAGAGTTTTGGAGAGGTGGCAAGCGCCCTCGCGAGCTCCAGCCTCCGCTGTTCCGCAAGGGTGAGGTGACCAGCGCGAACCTCGGCCTTGTCCAGAAGCGAAACCAGTTCAAGGATTTCGAGCGCTTTCTGGGTAGCTCGCCTCGGCGCGATAATACCGCTTCTTCCAAAGAGCAGTCCAGCCATGACGTTCTCCCTTGCGCTCATCCTGGCGAATGGTCTCACGGTCTGAAAGGTTCTGGCAACCCCAAGCGACGAAACTTCGTGTGGCTTC
>VBPP01000003.1 GCA_005877365.1 Nitrososphaerota archaeon | reverse complement strand
GAATCGCTCGGAGTCGCCGCGTAAGCCAGACCCGCTCATTTCGCACCTTGCCGATCCATTCCTCGATGCGGCCGCGGTTTCTCATCATCGCGACGGCCATTGCCACCGCGACCCCGCTGACGGGGTAGGGATACTGGACCTTGGCGAGAAATTCTGGAGCCCACTCTTCGCTGGCTACGATGTAGCCTAGCCGGAGCCCTGCCATCCCGTACGCCTTCGAGAAGGTCCTCAACACGGCGAGATTGCGCCTCTGTCTCACCCTCCTCGACAGACTGTAGCTCGCGAACTCAACGTACGCCTCGTCAAGGACCACGAGGCCTTGGAAGGAATCGAGCACCCGTTCTACGTCATCCCGGTTGAACTGGTTGCCGGTCGGATTGTTGGGGGAACAGATGAATGTGACGCCTCCGGGCCCGCCCCGCCGCAGGATCTCGGCTACTGGCAATCGGAAGTCCGGGAGCATCGGCACACAGGCGCATTCAGCTCCGGCGATGGTGGCCCGAAGTCGGTACATCGAGAAGGTTGGGGAGACGATAACCGCATTGTCACCGGGCCCGAGGAACGCTTGGCAGATGAGGTCGATGGCCTGATCACCGCCGGCGCAGGGGATCACAGACTCGGAGGGGACGCCGATCTGCACCGAAACTGCCTTAGCCAGATTAACGACCGCGCCATCAGGGTAGCTCCGCGGGTCGAGGTGCTCCGCTGACGTATTGAGTGCCTCCCGGATTTCCGCCGATGGCAAGTGCCAGTTCTCGTTCGCGTCAAGCTTGCTTTCGACACTATCCCGGCTTTCGACTGAATGCTGGTAGCCCTCCCACCTTTGCAGACGCGAAAGTCGTTCCTCCATCCAGTTCATGGTTGGCCCAATTCCTCGAATCGGGAGCGCGTGGAGAGGTAGTGGTTCGGAAGTCCCTCTGCATAGGCCAGCGCCTTGAGGGGCTGGATGACGCCTCTTAGGCCCGCCTCCGTACCCAGAAGACTCCAGTCTAGCTTCTGGAAGTCGAGGACCGACAGCGTTCCCCTGGTGGCAGAGAACCCGGCGGTTGGTATGACGTGGTCGGTTCCAGCGACATAGTCGCTCGCCGCGCAGGGTGAGTACGGCCCAAGGAGTTTCACCCCTGCCCGCTCGACCCTCTCCCCGACTCGGAGATAGTCGCGAGTTAGGATCTCAAGGTGCTCTGGCGCCACAGCGTCTATGAAGCCGCAAGCCGTCGATTCGCTATCGCAGACGGCAGAGAAGCCGCGTCCGAGGGACGCCTGGACATGCTCCCTCCTCTCTAGAGTCGGCAGCAGCTTCAGGATTTCGGCCCTAACCTCATTCGCGTAGTCTTCAGAATACGTCACCAGCCCGCAGAGGGTATCCGCACCATGCTCCGCCTGCCCAATCATCTCCCAGGCAGGGAATCTGGGGTTGCAGTATTCGTCCGCGAAGACGATCAGTTCGGTCGGGCCCGCGTAAAAGTCGGTCTCCACATCGGCAGCCACCAACCTTTTTGCGACAGACACGTAGACGCCGCCAGGCCCTACTATCTTGGCCACTCTGCTGAGCGACTCCGTACCGTAGGCGAGGGCAGAAATGGCCTGAGCGCCGCCGACCCTATACACCTCGTCGACTCCCGCGACTTTCGCGGCGGCCAGAACCGCAGGGCTGACCCTGCCGCCCCTCTGAGGTGGAGTAGTCAAGACGACTCTCGGGACGCCCGCGAACTTTGCGACTCCCGCAGTCATGAGGACAGAGCTCGCGTAGGCAGCTCTTCCTCCCGGGGCGTAGCAGCCGACGGAGGGAAGCGGTCTCCAGCGTGCTGTGACCGTGAACCCCTCGCTCCTTACTAAGCGGCGGGCGCGGGGGAAAAGCGCGAGTTGAACTTTCCGTATCCGACGCATGGAGAAACGGAGTGCCCTGACGAGCTCTGGCCCGACCGAGTCGAACGCTTCATCGATTTCTGAATCCTCGACCCTCAGCTCGTTCTTTTGTAGCTTGATCCCGTCAAACCTCTGCGCGTACTCCAGAAGGGCGGCGTCTCCCCTCTTCTTGATGTCCGATATGATGTCGAAGACCAGCCCATGAGTTTCGGCTGATACTCTGACCCTGTCCCTGATTCTAGCCGCCTCGGCCGCGAAATTGCGCCGCGAGACTCGCACGAGGGGAAGAATTGGATTCATCCGCTTCCCTTGTTGATTTCGTCGAGCGGCAGCACCTGCTCGGGGGCGTGAACAACCAGCCCTTGGGCGACCCTCCTGAGCTTCGGCAGAAGCCCGAGCATCTCTGACTTCGCAACGATGGTGTTTACGGCAAACCAGCCCTTCTCCGAAAGCGGGCTTATCGTAGGCCTCTTGAGCGCGGGCAGCGATTTCAGGAGCTTCTCGAGGTCCTTCTCCCGCACGTTCAGGAAGATGTGCACCTTCTTTCTTGCCTCCACCACCCCCTTCAGCCCGGCCATCAGGTCGATGATCTTCTCCCTTTTCCACGGGTCGCCGAGGGCCTGAGTGTTGGTTACAAGACGGGCGCTCGAAACCATGATTTCGTCCACGACCTTGAGACTATTCTGCTCCAGACTGGACCCGGTCTCCGTCACATCGACGATTGCGTCCGCGTCCTCAGGTGGCTTGGCCTCGGTCGCGCCGAAGGAGAGGTAGATGACCGCTGCCGGGTTCTTGCCCTTGGTCCACCAGGGGGTTACGACCTTTGGTTCGAGCCGACCGAACCTCTTGGCATATGCGGGGAGGGCCATCAGGTATTTTGATGCGATGTTGAGATACTCCGTCGAGATCCTGACGGTCGCGCCCTTCTTCCATCTCTCTTCGAAGAATGACGAGAGTGAGTCCGCCTTCACGTTCTTCTGGATTGCGGAGATGACTCTTACCTTCCCGTATTCTAGGTCGAGTAAGTTCTCCACCTGAGCACCCGTTTCGAGAATCCAGTCGGCGCCTGTTACGCCTACGTCGTGGACCCCTCCCGCGACGTAGACCGGTATCTCCTGGGGGCGTAGAATCTTCACTTCAATATCCGAATCATTGATTTTGGGCCTGTAAGTCCGTTCTTGCCCGCTGATGCGGTAGAACGCGCCACGGAAGATTTCATAGGTCGCCTGCTCGAGGGAACCTTTGGGGATGGCGAGCTTCAGCTTGTTCATGCTGACCCCCACTTGGGCGGGATTCCCCCTGAGGGAACTGTAGGAAGAAAATTTCTACGTGCAGATGGCTGTGCGGGAGCTATGGCGCGTGGAATGGGCTCGGAGCAGGTGAACGTAACCAGCCCCTATGAACGAAATCGCCCCGCATTTGCACCGAGTTTGTACCAGTAGTCAACTGTATTTAAGAGTGCCGTTCCTCGATCGTAAAGCTTGGCTCGCCTTTGAACGCAGGTATCGTCAGGAAAAATATCTAAGATGGCCCTACTGAGAGACTCTTGACCGGTTGTCGCTCAGTCTGAGATGTCGCTTGCGGGGCGATTCCCAGGCATTCAGCGCAGAAGTATGTGCTCCTCCGCCGATAATTCATTACTGTCCCGTGGATAGCGCAGCGCATGGAAATCACCTGTGGCGCCTTGGCTACCGAGACGATCTCTGCGGCGTGTGCGCCGGGACGAGGCTGGAGTTGCGCTCGCACCTTCAAGTTCTTCATGTCAATCATCCTCACAATTTGTGCATGTTTTCTTTGTAAGCCTTATGAATCACCAATCCGTATTTTTCTGCGAAGGTTGCTCTTCTCTGATTTAGCTGCCTCCTGCCACACTCAATGAGCTCAGAACGAACTCTCTTTGGCTGGTTGGATTCGTCCAATTCGAGCTAACTAGACACTTTTCTCGCCACTAATCAAGAAATAATTCATGTCGTATGCTATCGGGTTGCTCGTTAATCCGCTAGGCTGGCCGGTTACTAACATCAGGCATTCTCCTCATTGACGATCGACTGGGGAGTTCCGTACTGTATCTCGAAGTGATGTGGTTACCTCCCTGATTTTAGCACTCTTTTGGAACATGCTAAGGCGAACAATGTACATTATTGGCCATAAATCCTCTTATATGGCACAACTTTCACTCCACCTGATCTCTTGTTGCCATCGCAAGGCGTGAAACGGTCCAATTTGCTCGCTCAGAGGTTTGGGCACTCGGCGAAGTACCTTCGCGTACCCACCACCCTATCGCCCGTCGAGATGTTCTCCAGGATCCAGGGAAGATGCGAATATTCGTATCTCCTCGAGTCAGAGAACAGCTCCAATCGCCTTGCGGAATTCTCCTTCATCGGCTTCGACCCTGTAGCGGTCTTCACCGCCGCCGGAGGGATGGTGGAAATCAGGGATAGAACAGGCAAGGTCGAGAAGAGAAGGAGTCGCGACCCTCTCTTGGACTTGAGGAGGACACTCGAAGGACGGCGTCTGGTCGACACAAGCTTCCGGTTCGCCGGAGGAGGGGTTGGCTACGTTTCCTACGACGCGGTCCGATACTGGGAGAGGCTTCCAGACTCGCGGAAGGACCCCGCGACTTTCCCCGACCTCGAGTTCGCGATATTCGACGACGGCCTCGTCTTCAGCCACGAAGAGGGAGAAACATACTACTACACCCTCTCCGAGGACAGACTCGAAGACGTCCTGGAGATGATCGGGGAGGATCGCCCCGTCCCCAAGCTGAAGGTGTCTCCCCCGAAGAGGAATCTCGGTCGAGCCGAGTACGAAGGGAGCGTCCGCCGAACCAAGAAGTACATTCGAGCGGGAGACATCTTTCAGGCCGTCATCTCGAAGAAATTCTTGTTTACCATCGACGGGAGCCTGCTTCCGTTTTACTCCGTCTTGAGACGCATCAACCCCTCGCCCTACATGTACTATCTGGCCTTCGGTGAGAGGGAAGTAGTCGGCTCCAGCCCTGAGATGCTTCTGAGGGTGGAGGGCCGTACGGTCGAGACGTTCCCAATCGCGGGCACCAGACCTAGGAGCAATGACGTGAGGAAGAACCAGAAGCTCAGGAAGGAACTCCTAGCCGACCCTAAGGAGAGGGCAGAGCACCTGATGCTCGTCGACCTCGCTAGAAATGATATCGGGAAAGTCGCGAAGTACGGAACCGTGAAGACAACTGACTTCATGAGCATCATGGAGTTCAGTCACGTCCAGCACATCGTCTCCAGAGTGGTCGGGGAGCTGCAAGACGGGTCAGACAGCTTCGACGCCTTCAGGGCGGTCTTCCCTGCCGGGACTGTCTCCGGAGCGCCTAAACCCCGAGCGATGGAGATCATAGACGAACTGGAGCCACGACGACGGGGACCCTACGCGGGCGCGGTAGGGTACTTTTCGTACAACGGAAACGCCGACTTCGCCATCGCGATAAGGACTCTCTTCAGGCGAGGCAGGGTAGGCTACCTCCAAGCCGGTGCTGGAATAGTTGCTGACTCGGTCCCTTCTAAGGAGTGGCTGGAAACGGAAGCGAAGGCAAGAGTCCTCTTGGAGGCCATTCGGAACGATTCGGGAGGGGAAACCTGAATGAAGGTCCTCATCATAGACAACTACGATTCTTTCGTCTACAACCTAGCCCAGTACGTTGGGGAGCTCGGGGGCGAACCCATCGTCCGCAGGAACGACATGATCTCCTTAGCGGACGCTCGGAGGCTCAACCCCGCGAGAATCATAATCTCGCCGGGTCCAGGCACGCCCGAAGATGAAAAATACTTTGGGGTCTGCAGGAGGGTCCTCGAGGAGCTCAGCCCGGATATTCCCACGCTCGGCGTCTGCCTTGGGAACCAGGGCATCGGGTACACGTTTGGAGCAAAATTGACCAGGGCCTCGAAGCTCATGCACGGAAAGACAAGCAGGATCAGGCACGACGGGAGAGGAGTTCTGAGAGGTCTCGGGAACCCATTCGTTGCGACCCGGTACCACTCGCTCGTAGTCAGGCGTGGCACCGTCCCCGACTGTCTGAAGATGACTTCGCACTCACTCGACGACTCTGAGATCATGGGACTCAGACACGTCCGGTACCCGATAGAAGGAGTGCAGTTTCACCCTGAATCCATAATGAGTGCGGGGGGAATGAAAATCGTCAAGAACTTCCTTAGGGACGGGGTCCAGACCTGATACAGGACGCCATCCGCGACCTCGTCGAACGTAGGGACCTTAACGAGAACCAGCTGAGAAGGGTAGTGGGTGAAATAGTCTCAGGGGAAGCGACCTCGGCCCAGATTGGAGGCTTCCTAGTCGCTCTTCGCAACAAGGGAGAGCGGCCCGCCGAGATAGCAGTCATGGCCTCCGCTTTGAGGGAATACAGTGTCGCCATCAGGCCGCGAGTTGGAGGAAGGGTGATCGATACCTGTGGAACGGGGGGCGACTCCGTGAAGACCTTCAACGTCAGTACCATCTCATCCCTTGTGGCCGCGGGTGGTGGCGCGTACGTCGCCAAACACGGCGGCAGGTCGGTGACGAGCAAGTGCGGAAGCGCAGACCTTCTCGAGAGGCTTGGCTTCAGATTAGAGATGGAACCGCTCCGCGTCCAGGAGTCAATAGAAAAGATAGGGATTGGGTTCATGTTCGCCCCTTCATTCCACCCCGCAATGAAGCATGTCGCACCGGTTCGAAGGGAGTTGGGAATAAGGACAGTCTTCAACCTCTTGGGACCGGTGATCAATCCGGCGCGAGTCGACGCCCAACTGGTGGGAGTGTACTCTCCCGAGCTAGTTCCTCTTATCGCCGACGTGTTTTCGAGGTTGGGGACGAATGAAGCAATCGTGGTACATGCCTTGGAAGGGATGGACGAGATCTCCGTTACCGGCAAAACGCTCGTGTCATGGCTCCGCGAGGGGAAAATCACGACGAAGGAGTACGGACCCAGGGATTTCGGAATACTTGAGGGAGCGAGACTCGCCGAGATAACTGAAGGGGACGACCCAGTCGGCTCCACGCTTGACATCCTCAACTCTCGAGGGGGTCGAGGTGCCAAAGAACAGATGGTGCTCGCAAACTCTGCAGCCGCCCTCGTCCTCGCAGGGCGCGCGACCACCTTTCCGGAGGGTGTCGAGCTGGCGAAGAACTCGATACTGGGTGGAGCGGCCTACAAGAAACTCGAAGAACTCGTGAAGTTCAGCGGAGGCGAGCTAACCAGGTTTGAGGAGTATGCAAAGAGCCGGTGAGGAATTCCTTTCAAGGCTGGCAGCTTCTGCGCGCGAGGCTGTCGCGATGGGTCGATACGAAGTGGACCGCCACCCTTCTCCCCGCAGGAGCCTGCGCCGTGCGATAGCCGCAACCAACTTTCTCCCGATAATAGCGGAGGTGAAGTACAGGTCTCCAGCCGAGGGGCCGATTCGGAGGGCCGAGGGAGCAGCCGGAATGGCAAGGTTGTACGCAAGGGGGGGCGCGGTCGCCATCTCCGTCCTCACTGAAGAGAAGCACTTCGAGGGGAGACTCGGATTCGTCCCTGATGTGAAGGATGCGGTCGGGATACCGGTCCTGATGAAGGACATCTTTCTTGACCCCGTCCAGATCGACGCCGCGGAAAGGATAGGGGCGGACGCGGTTCTTCTCATCGCGGGACTGTTTACCCGGGCTCTCTCGGCGGCGAGCCTTCAGGAGATGATTGCCCATTCTCATTCAAGAGGGCTGGAGGTCCTTCTTGAAACTCATACCGCCGAGGAGTATCTCATGGCAGGCCAGACCGAGGCAGACCTTGTTGGGATCAACAACAGGAACCTCGACACCCTCGAGGTCTCGCTTGATACCTCCTACAGACTGTTGGGTAGCTACCCGCGCGTTAAGCCTGTCGTCTGCGAGAGTGGAATCAAGACAAGGAAGGAAGCGGTCTCTCTTATCAAAGCCGGGGCGAACGCCCTCCTCATCGGCTCTACCCTGATGAGGTCGAGAGACCCCACCGAGTCCATTCGGAGACTCGCAGGTGCGTAACCGAAATGGTGCGCGTGAAGGTGTGCGGGATGACGAGGGAAGAGGACGTCAGAGCTGCGGTGGAGGCGGGCGCAGATGCTGTCGGGTTCATAGTCGGCTTCCCCTCTTCGGCCAGGAACATCAGTCTCGGACGCGCGTCTCGGCTGATGGATTTAGTCCCTCCTTTCGTGAACACTGTCCTGGTCACAACATCTACTCTCATTCGAGATGATATGTCTGATCTCCGCAGAATGAGGATGAATGACATTCAGCTTTACGGGGACCCGCCAAGTCCCGAGGCTATTCGATCCCTTCTCAGGGTCGGGCTGATCAAGCCCTATCCTCTCCGGACGTCTGAAGCCCTCGATGTCGCAGGCGCAGTCGCCGGCTTTGACGCCCTTCTCACGGACACCTACAGGGACGGAATGCAGGGCGGAACGGGCAGGGTCTCCGACTGGGAACTCTGCCTCAAAGTCAGAGAGAGGATTGCGCCGACCCCGATGATTCTCTCGGGAGGATTGACTCCCGAAAACGTGGCCCACGCCATACGTCGGGTGAGGCCGTTCGCGGTCGACGCTTCCTCCGGCGTGGAACTCTCCCCGGGCATCAAAGACCGCGGTAAGATCAGGGAGTTCGTCGCTAGGGCTAGAGAGGCGGGCTGACGATGAAATCCTACCCGGTCAACGGCAGGTTCGGGGAGTTCGGAGGGCAGTTCGTCCCCGAGACTCTGGTGCCTGCGCTTCAGGAGCTGGAGAGTGCGTACCTCAGGTGGAAGAGCGACGCCGGATTCAGAGCGGAGCTCGACGGCATGCTCAGAGAATACGCTGGACGCCCCACCCCGCTCTACTTTGCCCGGAACCTCACGAAGAGGGCAGGCGGGGCAATGATTTTCCTCAAGAGAGAGGACCTCCTGCACGGCGGCGCCCACAAGATCAACAACACCCTCGGGCAGGGTCTCCTCGCGAAGAGAATGGGAAAGCAACGAGTCATCGCCGAGACGGGAGCGGGGCAGCACGGTGTGGCCACGGCCATCGCTTGCGCCGCCCTTGGGCTGAAGGCCGAAGTCTACATGGGTTCGGTGGACATCGAGCGGCAGAAGCTGAACGCCTACAGGATGGAACTAATGGGGGCTGAGCTTCACAGCGTCACGGCAGGCTCGAGGACGCTGAAGGACGCGATAAATGAAGCCCTACGAGACTGGGCGACAAACGTCAGTACCACCTACTACCTGATTGGTTCGGTGGTTGGTCCCCACCCCTACCCCGTTATCGTGCGGGACTTTCAGAGCGTCATAGGCAAAGAGATCAGAGATCAAATGCGAAGGAGAGAGGGGCGGCTTCCCGACGCTGTCGTCGCCTGCGTCGGAGGAGGTAGCAATGCTATGGGTAGCTTTCACGAATTCGTCGAGAAGAGAGGCGTGAAGCTCGTGGGAGTGGAGGCAGGGGGGGCCGGAAGGGGGAGGAATGCAGCATCTCTGGCGGAGGGGAGGAAGGGAGTCCTCCACGGGATGCTGACCTATGTGCTAGAGGATGAAGACGGCCAAATACGTGAAACGCAGAGCGTCTCCGCCGGCCTGGACTATCCGGGGGTCGGTCCCGAGCACTCCTACCTGAAGGAGAGAGGGAGGGCAACTTATGTGACCGTGAGAGACAAAGATGCGTTACGCGCTTTTCATCTCCTCGCAGAGGTCGAGGGGATACTCCCCGCCCTCGAGTCAGCCCACGCCGTCGCCCACGCGGTGAAGATGGCCCGTTCGATGAAGAAAGAGCAGAGCATCGTTGTTACGCTCTCGGGGCGAGGAGACAAGGACGTCCAGATCGTCGCGAAGGAAGCGGGGTTGGAATCTGAATGAGCGAAATCTCGAAGGCCTTCGCAGGACTCGCAGGAGGTGAAGGCGCCCTGGTCACCTACATCATGGGCGGGGACCCCGACCCTGATACCTGCTCAAAAGTCATCGACGCAGTCGTCGCTGGAGGGGCGGACATCCTTGAGCTTGGTATTCCTTTCTCCGACCCGATAGCCGATGGAAAGTCGATTCAGGCAGCCGCGGTCAGAGCCCTTTCCGCCGGAACCACTCCTCGTCGAGTCCTCGAGCTCGCGAAGAATGCGAAGGAGAAGCACCACGTGCCTGTCGCTCTCATGACTTACTTCAACATCCTCTATTCGCAGGGCTTCGAAAATTTTCTTCGACTTGCCAAGTCGCACTCCGTCGATGGGATTATCGTTCCCGACCTCCCGCTGGACGAAGCTTCAAGGTACGCCCGGCTCTCTCGGAGGATGGGAGTGGATAACATCCTTCTCGCCGCCCCGACCACTTCCGCCGGGCGAATGCGAATGCTTGCCTCGAACACCTCTGGCTTCCTCTATCTGGTCTCTGTCCTCGGGGTGACCGGAGCGAGGCAGTCGCTACGGAGAAGCACCCTCGCGCTGATCGCCTTCGCGCACAGGTACACTCGAGGGAGGGTGCCCCTCGCTGTTGGATTCGGGATTTCAGCCCCAGAACATGTGCGGGAAGTAATCGAGGCGGGAGCCGATGGGGTGATCGTCGGGAGCGGCATAGTTGACAGAGTCGCAGACTATCGCGAAAACAAATCAAAGGTGCTCCAGAACGTGGAAGAATACGTAAGGTCACTGAAGGCGGCTACTCGCGGTTAGCCTCGATGGCGCGGTACACCTTCTCTGTAGCCATCGCTGTCTCTCCTCTCGAATACAGACCGGCTGTCGCCATGAATTTCTCCTCGAATCCCCCTCTATCATGGTGCGACAGGAGTTCCTCCAGCGTCCCTAGCTCCTTCTGGAATGCGTGCAGAAAGTCCAGTGATGATGGATTCTCCACGTCCATGTAGGAGCAGAGAGAGGGGTCCTGAGCCAGAATGCTCTCCGCGACCGTCAGTTGGAGTAGAGATGACGGGGAGGCGAGCTCCTTGAAGCGGCCGATACCCTCGCTTTGCCCAACGACAGCTCCGTACGCCATACCGACCAGATGGGTGAGAGAAAGGACAAGAGCGACCTCTCTGTCGTGGCTCTGGGGTTCGACCGGAATCAATCTCGCATCGGGGAAGACTCTCTTCGCGAGTCTGAGTGATTCGAGTTTCTCGGTTGTGAGCACAGCTATCTTCATCCCCGCCGTCCTCCGGAGAGAAGGTCCAAAGAGAGGATGGACAGATAGGAGTCTCACCCCTCTCTCGCGGGTCAATTCCAGCAGTCTGGGGAGGATCTCACGCTTGACGGAGGAGATCTCTATGAGAGTCGCGCCTCCCGAAAGTTGAGGGAGAACTTCCTCCGCCACCGGGAGTGACAGGTCAATCGGAGGCGCGAGAAGCACGAGCTTCGCTCCCTCGGCGGCGCTTCGATTCGAGCGCTCGAATTTGAGCCCGCGAATGGGCCTCCCCCTCTTGCTCGGGTCGAAGCCGACTACTCGGTGCCCCTTCGATATGAAGTACCTCGCGAGGAGGGAACCCATCCCGCCCGAAGAGCCGAGCACAGCGACCCTCAAGCGATCTTTTGAATCCGGTTCCCGGAATGACACTCACTGCATTCTCGTTCAGCAGACTATCAGCGAACCCGGAGGAGTCGAAGCTCTCCTCTCTCAACTCAGGGAAGACGTACATGGCCCCATCGGGCCTGTAGTACTTCAGCCCAGGAATTCGATCGAGCTCGCGGGAGGCGATCGCTATTCGTTCTCTCATTTGTTCCCTGTTGCGAGTAGCCTCCTCTTCACTCTCGAGTGCCTTAATCGCTCCGTACTGAATGAACTCCGGGACTGAGGTGTACATCAAGGATGCGAGCATCGCAATCTTCTCGGCCGTCTGTCTTCCATCGCAGACCGCATACCCCACCCTGAAGCCTGTCATCGACCAGGTCTTGGAGAAGGAAGAGGTCAAGATGAACCTCTCCGCCCCTCCCTCCAGAATGCTCGGGCAGGGGGCGAACGAGTAACTATCGTAGACTTCGTCGCTGATCACGGTCAGGTTGTGGTCGTTCGCTACCTCCAGAATTTCTCTGAAGAGAGACGGCTTCACGATTTTTCCTGTAGGGTTGGAGGGGTAGTTCAGCACGATGGCCTTTGTGTTCGGCCCGATACGCTCCTCTATCATCTCCGCGCTCGCCTCCCAGCCATCTTCGAGGCGTGTCTGAAGTGAGATTGCCTTCCCTCCTACGAACTCAATCTGCTCCTTGTATGCCGGCCAGGCTGGTTCGATTATCATCGCGCTTTCCCCCTCTTTGACCGCAGTCGCGATTGCGGCGTAGACGGCGAACCTCCCTCCCACTGTAACCACGAGCTCGCCCGGCTTTGCATCGAAGTGACTCTTGCTCTTCAGGTAGGCACGGAGCGCTTCAACGAGCTCAGGGATTCCGCGAGATTCCGTGTAGTGGGTCTTTTGACCCTTCAGTGCTTCTTGGCATGCCTCTACCACGGCGGCGGGCGGGGGGAAGTCTGGCTCTCCGACGTCCAACCTTATGACTTTCTTTCCCTCCCTCTGGAGCTTGACGACCTTCGTGAGAACCGACATGGGGGAGGCTCTACCCTCTCCGGGATTCTGCCCCTGCGTTCGCTTCGCCTCAGAGATGAGAGAGCTTACTATCTTCGCGACGAGCTGTCTCTCCACTCCACGCTTCTCACCCTCACGGAGCACCTTCCTCAGAAGTTCGTCCTCAACCTTCTCATCGTCAAGAGGGAGCCCTTCACTCCTCTTCACGCTCCCGATTCTCTCCGCGAGTCTGTTCCTTTCCGCGATTAGCTTGATTATTTCAATCGTCTTCTGAGCGACCTCGCCCCGAAGTCTCGCCAATTCTTTCTTCCTCTTCTCAGACAAGTTATTCACTGTTTTAGAACGGGGGAGATCATTCCGGCCCTCATAGCGTGATCCGCAAGGACGAGTGCCGTGACGCTCTCGACGACAGGGACGGCGCGCGGAACGACCGTTGGGTCATGCCTCCCTGGAACCACCAGGTCGACTTCCGCGTTCTTCGAGAGGTCGACTGTCTTCTGTTTTGCCGCGATGGAGGATGCGGGCTTGAAGGCTATTCGATACCTCAGCGGCATGCCGTTGGAGAGTCCTCCCAGGATACCCCCGGAGTTGTTCGTCCTTGAGACGAGCTTCCCACCCTCCAGGTAATACTGGTCGTTGTTCTGAGTGGCTGTCATCCTCGATCCCTCGAACCCAGACCCGAACTCCACTCCCTTTGCGGCGGGGATCGAAAGGGCCATCCGGGCTAGGTCCGAGTCGAGGGAGCCAAAGACAGGTTCGCCCAGACCCACCGGCAGATTAACTGCCGTACACTCCACCACCCCCCCAAGGCTGTCACCCTTCCCCCTCATCTCGACCACCCTCCTCTTCATCTCATCGGCGACCGTCGGGTCCGGACACCTGACCTCGTTGGAATACCTCTCCCGGACCTGCTCCTCCGTAAAGCCACGAGCCCTCAGACCACCGAGCTCGACTGTGTATGCCATTATCTCTATCCCCAGCGTCTCCCGCAGTAGTTTCTTTGCTATCGCTCCTCCCATGACGAAGGATGCGGTGATCCTCCCCGAGAACCTCCCCCCGCCTCTGTAGTCGTTGAAGCCTCCGTACTTTATCCGCGCTGTGAAATCGGCGTGTCCCGGTCTGGGCGTGTCCTTCAGGACCTCGTAGGGTCTGGAGTCCTTCTCTGAGTTCATGATAATCATCATTATCGGCGCACCTGTTGTGCGACCGTTGAACGTCCCCGACATTATCTCCACCAGATCTTCTTCCTTCCTCTGCGTCGTTACGATGGACTGACCCGGCTTTCTCAGGTCGAGGTCCCTCTGGATGTCTTCCTCGGTGAGAGCGAGCCCCGCAGGGCACCCGTCGACCACGGCCCCGATGCACTTGCCGTGACTTTCCCCGAAAGTGGCGACGACGAAGCGTTCGCCGCAGATGTTTCCCGTCATTACCTCACTCCCACTTCACAGTGGCCCCTAGCCTCTCCAGGTCTTCCAGGAACGAGGGATAAGAAACATCCAGCGACTCCACCCCGAGGATGGGGGCTCCCTCGGGAATCAGGAGGGAGGCGGTTGAAAGCGCCATGAACATTCGGTGGTCGTCGTGTGCGTCCAGGGGCGCACTCCTCAGCTTAGATGGGGGTG
>VBPP01000145.1 GCA_005877365.1 Nitrososphaerota archaeon | reverse complement strand
TTGATGTCTATCTCGGTCAGCTTGTCGGAGGGAAGTTTGTACTTTACGATGTCCGAGTTGTGAAGAACCAACCCCCCCACACCCCCCACAAACGTGTGAATCCCCTCCACCTCCAAATCGTAAACATCTGTATTGGCTCGTCCCAAGTTTCGAATGCTCTTCACAGGAAGGAGCACTATGTCGTTTTTCACGAGATTCATCAGGGTTTGGAGGCGTTCACTTCCAGTCTCTGTTTCGAACATCTGAAACGCTTTTGAGTGCTTGATTTCCCTTCGTAAGGGGTAGACCAAAGCGCTTGGCATGCTTCTTATCTTGGAGCTCGTGTGAATGAACCTGCGACAGATTTCATTGGCCACATCCTGAATCGGTGTCACGTCGGCACACGACACGACATATGCGGTTCCCGACTTCCACACATAAGACACGCAACCCAACTGTCTCAGCAGGACGGTCAAGTCTGAGGACAACTTCCTGCTGACTGTTTTCAAGCTAAGCCGAGTCCACTTATCGTAATTCACCATCCTGTCCCCTCTGAAGCACCCGCGCAGGAACTCCTTCTTGACCTCGTTTGGCGCGTTGAACATAACAAAGGGGACCTGTTTGTCTCTTGCGCGCAAGCCAGTATGGAGGGCCTTGGCGTAAATCGTGGACAAGAGCTTCGCGCCATATCTCACGTCCAGGCGGTTCTTTCTTGCCCGGACGGTCGCTTTGAGAGTGAAGGCCTTGTTCACACATCTAATGGCGTCCCGAACATAGCCTTCTTCTTCATTACCGAAGGTCAGTTCGCACAGGCCACCCCGGCTATGCCTCTCGAGATTTCCCTCAGCAGCATGGTAACCAAGCAGGCGTCCGAATTCCTCCGTAACATCAATTGTGATGGGGACCACATTCCTCGAGGAACGCAACCTGAGGGTACCCTGGCTCGGCAGCCTGCCCTCCCTGATGAAATACGACAGCTTCGGCGCGTTTCTCTTTAGAACTTGGTAAAAGTCTCGTCGCAACCTTACCTTGTCGTATTTCGACCTCAGAAAGTTGCAGAATTCCTCGGCTTGCCCGCCCTCCACGAAGATCTTCCCAGCCTCTTCGGGACACTCAGTAGCGATGAGCTGGGCAAGGTTCAACTGACGGACACTCTGGCTGTTCGGTACCCTGAAACAGGCTGCGACTAGGTCTCCCCCCGAAAGCGAGGACGTCTGCCGAGCCTCCAGGCGATAGGTCTCAGGGTTGAAGACTTCGACGCTGTGATTAGCCGTAGTTTTCACTGTGAAGCCTCCCACGGTTCGGATTTCGAATATGTCACCATCGTAGGCGTGTTTGGTCATCGCACTCACAGGCATAACACCGACGCCGCCTTCTGGAGAGCAGCAGAGAGCGTTCAATCCTCTTGACGGTTGTAATGTGACTGGTCCGCTCTTCCCGGAAGAGAAGCGAGAGTAGAGTCGCCCAATTTCCTGATTCTTTATCATTCCGTTCTCCTCGATGATTACGGGTTCGTCACCAGTTACACTCGCCCAAACTCCTAACCATACCGCATCAGGCGTCGTAAGTTCTCTCAAATGCGCCGAGCCGGCTGATCCCGATTTTATTACCATAGCGATATGCGCACCCCAAGGATCGCTATTATGCATCAATGTGCAGAATTGTCCGGCCACAAAGCTTCTGGTTCCAGGAACAGTGAGGTCGTACACGGTTCTCTCACCAGGCAAGAAGATAATGCGTTTGACCTGAGCGGGATGGACGTCGCTCCTCAGAAGGACTAGGGCTCTTCGAAGAATTTCGATGGCTCGCACTCCCTTCGCGGTGAGTGAGTATCTTCCGAGATTCATTTCAACAAATCCTCTTCGGGAGAGGAAACTTAGTGGGCCTCGCTCCACTGTTCCGTCGCTACGAATTTTTTCTAAGTTGGCAAGCAAGTTTTCCACCCGCGGCAGCACCCGGAAGAAGGATACCTTCCCCTGCGGGCGCTGGAAAAGCCCAAAACCCGAAACCTCAAAGAGTTCGGGAAAGCTCTTGACATCGAGCCAGGGGTTCAGAGCCCTCATCTCATATCCGTGAATGTATATGGTGAATTGACCGTGCTTATTTTTCCTCAGAGTGTTGCCGAATCCGAGGGTAAACAGCAGGTAAGAAAACTGGCTGGCAAGTTTTTCGCTCTTGGTGCTATAGAGCGTTAGAAACTTTGACTTCTTTACGTGTCCATCTCCCGCAATCAGTCCCTTGACGAATTCGAGCTTAGACTCTCTCTCCAAACTCCATACTAGTGGTGGAATCTCTTTCTGATCGGCAGAAGCCCCCGTTAACTGGAATCCTTTTTCGAAGAGCACTTGCAGTACTCTTCGGGTCAAACTAACGGTGAGACCCCTGTGACTTCCGCGGCTGTCAATGTAAATGCTCGGTTTGACACCGAACACATTCCTGAGGCGTCTGACCAGTTCATCGGCCTTGGCCTTGTTTCGCACCGATTGCGAAAATCTCACGGCCTTTTTCGAAGCGTAGTCGCCTTCCGCTACCCAGAACCCAAGAACCCAAGCTAGGTCTGGTGATAGGCTCACGTATCTCGGAACCCCCGTAGATGGCCTGTTTGCGTAGAAGACTAGGCCGCCTCTTTCACTTATTCGCATTGAGGATTGGGAGGCGTATTCAAACAGATCAAACGGCGGCGTATGCAAAACTCCGGTGTCCGGTAGGCAGTGAGGTACGATAACGTAATTCCCGGCTCTGAGCTCCGAAGTCTGAATCGGAACTATCAGCCCCTCTCGAAGCGTGAAAAGTGAATGGTTCTTGGTCACGGTGACCTTCCTGCCATCCTGCAGCTCAATCTGGAGCATCGGCCCGGGGACTCTGTGTCGGTAAACGGTCTCAATTGGACAAAATTGGAGCGATAACGTGCTTGGGTCCATTGCAATACACTCCCAGCCCTCCCCGCGTACAACCTTCCACTCCGGACCTTCATCCGCCGGTCTGCCAAACAACTGATCTACGAATTCTTGGACTTCGAGATACTTCACTCCTCCTTTACCCTTGATGAGAATGGGTTCGTCTCCCGCGATGCTGTCCGTTAGTATCCCCACAGGTAATTTCAACTCCTGATTTAAGCG
>VBPP01000002.1 GCA_005877365.1 Nitrososphaerota archaeon | reverse complement strand
CTCCTCCGCTTTATCAATTCGAGAGGAAGACCGATGGATGGGACCTTGTACTTCGACGTCGAACTCGCGACCAAGATGGTTTCGAAAGTCTCTTCCCTCGCGAGGGCTGCCGACGGAATGGGGGTGGGCGCCGTCTGGGCGAACGAGATACGCCACGACCCCTTCGTGCAGCTGGCCCTCGCGGCTGCAAACTCTCAGAGGGTTCGGCTAGGAACGGCGATCGCCTTGGCGTTCACGAGAAGTCCGATGACGCTGGCCTACGCCTCTTGGGACATCCAGAACCTTTCGAGGGGGAGACTGATACTCGGTCTGGGAAGTCAGGTGAAGGGCCACATCGAGCGGCGTTTCGGGATGAAGTGGGAGCCTCCAGTCGCCCGCATGAGAGAGGTGATACGCGCGCTGAGGTCGATCTGGGGTGCCTGGCAGACGGGCGAGCGACTGGAATTCGAGGGCAGGTTCTACAGGATCAACCTCATGACGCCCTTCTTCAATCCCGGTCCGATCGAGCATCCCAAGATTCCGATCTTCCTCGCCGGCGTGAACTCGCGGATGTGCGCGCTCGCGGGAGAACTCTGCGACGGACTCCACATTCATCCCCTCCACACGGTGCGATACGTGAAGGAACGAATCCTCAGCTCGGTTCGAGAAGGATTGGCGAAGTCGGGACGAGGCCGCGGCGAGATACAACTGGCTGCCTCGGTCTTCGTCGCGACGGGGAAGAATCGGGCGGAGCTGCGGAGGGCGAGGGAGGAATGCAGGCGTCAGGTCGCCTTCTACGCTTCGACGAGAACATACAGGGGGGTTCTCGAACTCCACGGTTGGGGGGACGCCTGCGACAGGCTACACACAAAGTCGGTGAGCGGGGATTGGGACCGCATGTCACAGGAGGTCTCCGACGAGATGCTTCGCGAGTTCGTCCTGGAAGGTCTGTGGGAAGAACTCCCGGGACTCATCAGGGACAGGTACGAGGGTGTCTTGGACAGGGTGCGGCTCTACACGCCGTTCGATGGGTCAGCCGGTTGGGCGGGGCTGGCTAGGGCCTTCAAGAAAGGCTCTGCGCAGACTTAAATCGCTGGCACGCGTAGAAGCAGAGAAGGATGGCCTACATCGTCAACAGGGAGCAGGTCAGCGAGGAGCCCCTTCTGATGAGAGACGCGAAGTCGACGAAGGTTCGATACCTGATCGACCAGCGTCACGGCGCCAACAACTTCTACCTTCGACTCTACGAGATTGAGCCGGGAGGACAGACGCCCCACGATCAGCATCCCTACGAGCACGAGGTGTACGTCCTGAGGGGAAGGGCGAAGCTCCTGACGATGGTTAATGACGTCCCGACCCTCCGGGATGTCGAGGAGGGGGATGTAGTCTTCATCGCCCCTAACCAAGTCCATCAATTCTCTAACTCGAATGAGGAGACATTCCAGATGCTCTGTGTGAGAGGTGCGGAGGGACGACTAAGACGAGGAGGAACGGAGAAGGTCGCAGCAGAAGATGCATGCAGTTGTTAGGTGTTCTTCGTCCTTCCTAGATCGCGAGCTTCTTCCCGTACTTGTCCTGGAAGGCCAACTCGCTCAAGGGCTTTCGATTCTTCTTCCCGATAATTTTCTTCACGGGATAGCCAAAGGCGACGACCGCGGAAGGATTGAGTTCTTCCGGGATTCCGAAGTCTCTTGCGAGAGCTCGCCTGTCGATCCCCGTGTAGACTCCTGAGGCGACTCCGTAGTTCCATGCCGCCAGCTGCATGTCCTGGGTCGCCCTCCCCGCGTCGAGCAGGTGAAATGGGTACTTGGGATTGGTGAGGACTATCACGGCGAAGTCGGCTCCCGCCACCCATCTCCCCGAGGTGCTGTCTCCGGCCAGCCTCTTCAGGTTCTCCTTCCCCTCGACGAGAATGAAGCGCCAGTGCTGGAGGTTATTCCCGCTCTGCGTGAGGCGCGCCGCCTCGAGAACCTTGCGTTTGATCTCCGCCGGGACCGGTCTGGAGCTAAATTCGCGCACGTCGAGCTTCGTGGCGATGGATTCGTACGTGTCCAACAGTCCTCGCGCCCTCTCGCACTGACAGGAATAAAAATCCGTTCGCCTGTCGAGGCGATGGTATCGCTAGCCGTAAATAGAGAGGCGGGGTTTCTAAAAGGATTGAGCTCTCTCGAAATCAGGAGAATAGTCGAGAAGGAGCTGAATCACATCTCGTCCTCTCCCGGACCACAGAGTTTTCTTCGGGCTATGTACTGGGTACACAGGATTCACTGTCTTGAGGCGGGGGAGGAGGGAGAGCGTGCATACAGGTCTATACTGATGGGCTGCGTCGAGGCGATTAGAGGGCGCTACCGCGACTTCCAGCCGTCCTACGATAAGAAATTTTTCGGCTAAAGCTTCGTGCTTACCTCGACGCCGTCTTTGGTGTTGGGGTCGAATTCCATCGTGGATTCGTAGTACCGGCTCTCGTACTTCCCCGACTGGCGGACGTAGGAGAGGTACTCTTTCATCTCTCGGGCAAAGACCCCGGCGTTGTCGGCGACGACGACACTCCCTTGGTGTAATCGGGGTTCCACGAGTTTCAGGTAGGTGTAGTACTCCGACTTCTCGGCGTCGATAAAGACGACGTCGAATGTTCCGTGCAAAAGAGGGATCGCTCGCTTCGCGTCGTCCACGATTATCTCCACCCGCTGCGAGAGCCCCGCGCGCTCCAGGTTCATCCTGGCCATCTCGGCGTGGTGGGCGTTCATCTCGATGCAGACCAGCCTGCCGCCACGTGGGAGTAGTCGAGCGATTCGTATCGCGCTGTAACCGATCAAGGTCCCTATCTCGAGGACACGCCGGGGCTTGGAGGCCCTGATTACGTCGTCGAGGATCTTCCCCTTCTCGGGCCCAATTACGGGGATGAAGTTTCGCTCCCCCATCCTCTCTATCGCCCTGAGGACGGCCTCTGCCCTGTTCATCTGTCGCCTCCCCTCGAGAGGAGACACCACTAATACGGTTTCGGGAACGCCTGAGAGCGTTCCACCGAGACAGTCTTTTATAGCAGCCCGAGCTGAAAAAGGTGAAAATAGGATGTCGACCGAGCAGGTAGACCTAAAGGAGGTTCAGAAGCAGATATCGAGGATAGTTGACCCTGAAGTGGGGGTACCGATAGTGGAGATGAACTTGATAGACAAGCTGGAGATCAAGGAGGGATTGGTCGACGTACAGTATCACGCGACGACGCAGTACTGCCCTCCGGTCTTCGCGCTGAAGATATCGCAAGACATCAAGACGGGCGTGATGGGCGTCAAGGGTGTAAAGGACGTGCACGTCGTCGTTACGGGTCACTACTTCGCCGAGGCGATTAACAGACAGGTGAACAAACCGCCCGCCACGACCGCCGTGCCGCCCCAAGAAACCCCGAAGCAGTAGAGGGCGCTATCTCATCAGCGTGATTGCAGCCGAGAGCGCACCAATCTCGGAGAGAAGCTCTTCCTCGGCCCCGCAGACGATTATCGCATCGCCGTCGGTGGGTCCCAACTCTCGTCGCAGCTTCTTCCATACCGGGCTGGGGAAGTCCCTCTCGCAATCGCTGGAGTCTCCTGGTATCTGGAACCTCGAGTCGCGGAGGACGTACGTCGTTGCTCCGCTCGCGCCGACCTTGATCGCGGCATCCCTCTGAGGGATTCCGTTCCCCACCCGGCTGCCGCCTCCGTGGACCAGGAGGGCCAACTGCTCCCTACCCACCGTGAGGGTCGTCGAGTCCAGCCTGAGCCTGGCGGGAATGAGCTTCTGCAGGGCTCGGTAGGCTGCGAGGCCCCCCCTGGTGAGCGAGCAACCCGATGCGTTCACCTCCATGTAGCCGTCGTCTCGCAGTCTCTTCAGAATCGTCCTGATAGCACCCTCACCCAGACCGACTCTCTTGGCGAGCGCCTGCCGCCCGATGGTTCGGCTTTCGCCTATTGTCATGAAAGCCAAGAGTAGATGTGCCCTGTCGAAGGTTGGCGACGGACCCTGCGCGCGCCTTCCAACAACCTGAAGAAAATCGGTCAGCGACTGCAATGATAAGCCAATCTGCGGAGGTCTCTATAACTCATTCCCTTGGGGAGGCTGCCTAGTGGTGGCGGTTTCCACCGATTCTCGTAACATGCCTCTCGATTCGCCTGCTTCACATGGTCAAGACGTTATCTGACAAGCACGTGCAGGAGGACCCCAAGTCAGAGTCTAATCCCGCCTAGTGCTGTGTTTATCAAATATTCTCTCGACTTTGCTGAGTTTCTTAGACGCGTTGTTAAACTGACGAATCCAGTACTCATCGAATTGCGACAGGATTTCTGCGCGCGCTCCAGATCCTGCAATCTCCTCAAGGGCTTCAAAGTAGCCTTGTAAAGCCCGCAGCTCTGCGGCTGTCAATTCCTTCTTCGCTTTAGCCAAGTGTGATTCTCCCAAACCCTTGGATAGCCCGCATTACGCTGTCTGTAAACCCTATTAGTCCGGGCTAAACACTGGTCCTAGCTGCTAGGTCGACTCCAAACCCTTCCAACGCCGTACTTTCGCACCGTTGGTCTTTCATCCCGCCTCCTCTGCTTGGATGAAGACAAATCCTAGTGTCCTCACAGCCCATAGTGCAGTGGGCTTTTATATTGGCTGGATTATCCAGCCAACGTGCGACGCGCACGCAGCCTCGCAATCGTCGCGGCGTTCTCAGCGTTGATAGTTGGCTCCAACCTTGCCCTCGCGGACCTGCCGGGCGTAAAACTGCTCGACACCCTGGTCTTCGTGGCGGCGTTCCTCTTCGGATTCAGGGTCGGAGGCTCGGTCGCGGTGGTATCCGAGCTCACGTGGAGCTTCATCAGTCCGTGGGGAATCGCTGGATACATAACACCCCTCTTGGTCCTGGGCGAGTTGATCTATGCCCTCGCGGGGTGGGCAGCTTCGCGGGTCTGGAGCGGCTACGTTCGTCCCGGCTCCATGGACGGTTTCTTCATCGGAGCGGTCCTCGCCATCTGCGCCTTCATCTGGGACATCGAGACGAACATCGGAACAGCCTTCATCGCATTCGGACAGACGGTAACGTTGGAGAAGATAATCTCAACCGAGCTGTTGGGAACGCCTTTCATGCTCTTCCACGAGCTCAGCGATTTCCTCTTGGGAGCCTACCTTGCACCCGTCGTTATCCTCCTCGTGCCGCGAGTCTTGAGGTTGGAGCTTCCGTCGAGGATAGGAGAAGGAAGGGGGAGGATAGAGGGGTGACCTCGAAGAGCACCCTTTACGGTTCTGCCGCGTTAGCGGTGGCGTTGCTCGTGATAGAGGGAACCGTCGGGGTGTATTACTACACACAATACACTGGAGAGAGAGTCGCCGGCCAGATGCTGGTTCAGGAGCTGAAAGATACCGACACGAGATACACCCTTCTCGCATCGGCCTACAACGGACTTCTTTCAAACTACAGCAGGTCAATCTCCCTCCTCTCCAGGAGTATCGCTGTAGTCAATACCTCCCAGCCTGTCTACCGGGAGGCGAGCAGGGAGTTGAGCGCACTCTGGCGCGAATATCTCGTCCTGAAGCCAGCCTCGACCCAGCTTCAACAGGACAGTGTGCTCGTGGATTTCGGTAACGGCACGCGTTCATGGTACAATAACACGCAGCTACAGCCGGGCTGGAACCTCTACATCGAGACGGTCGTCCTGATGAAAGGTAACGTCGTCGCTCAGTGGTTCCCCCAGTACGGGTCGCACCTGGTGAGCGGGATCGGAGGCGCGGGCAGCACCAGTACGAAGTACTGGTTCATCTGGACGTACGACAAGACTCAGGGTTGGCAGCAGGCTCAGGTCGGAGCCGACCAGCTGCAGACTCAAGACGGGTCGGTCTTCGCTTGGACGCTCTGCGCAGTCGACCAGAACTTCCAGCCGAACTGCAAGCCCTAGCCTCCTGAGGCGTCGCTCGCCGTAGAAATTCAGTCGGTTGGGTTCACGTGGTGAAGGCGGAGACTCCCTGCACCCGCCCGACACCACGGAGCAGGTTGAACCAGGACTCGCCACCGTCACCGCTCCGGTAGACTTCGCCAGTCGTAGTCCCAAAGTACAACCCCGCTGGGTCCATCGTGTCGGCGGCCATCCCATCGCGCAGTACGCAGGTGTGGACGTTCTTCGGGAGACCCTTCGTTAGCTTCTCCCAGCTCTGTCCGTTATCCCTGCTTCGAAAAACCGCGAGCTGACCCTGGACGCAGCTGTTGTGCTTCTTGCACTTCCCCTGATAGGCGGGGATGACGTAGAGGGCCGGGGTCCCATCCTCGATTAACGAGATCGAGAAGCCATGGCGTACTGAGGGGGCGGGGCTTCGGTCCTCCCACCGCTCTCCCGCGTCGTTGGAGAGGTAGACACCGCAGTGATTTTGCTGGTAGAGGACACTCGGGTTCTTCCTGGAGAGGGCCAGCTTGTGGGTACAGACGTGGACCTGCTGGAGATGCTTCTGCATCTCGACGGCTCGGTCGTTCTTCGGTATGTCTGGAGCGTCTTCCTTCCCGCCGACGGGGCAATAGTCCAGCACACCGTTCTGGAGCAGCATCCACTTCTCACCCCCGTCATCCGTCCTGTAGGTTCCGTTGCCGGATGGGACTACGTAGATACGCTTGGTGTCGGTCGGGTCGATGCGAATCGTGTGGATGCACAGACCCGTTGTCCCGAAGGCCCAGTCGACCCCCCATTCGTTCCTCTTCGGGGCTCCGTGCAACCCCGCCACCTCCGACCAGTTTTCTCCGCCGTCGCTTGAACGGAAGAGATGCCCGTAGTGCGTGCCAGCGTAGAGATTGGCAGGCTTGTTCGGGTCCACCTCGACGGTCCAGACCTTCCTCACGTGCAGCCCCCTGCTGCTGGGTCTCCAGGTCTTCCCGAAGTCCTTGGAGGTGAATACCCCTTCGGTTAGGCTCGCCACGTAGAAAATGCTATTCTTCGAGTCGAAGGAGATGCTGTTTACGCTCTCACCCTTGAGAAAGGGCCCCACTCGCTTCCAACCCTTCGGCGAAGAATCGGAGACAAGGAGGTAACCGCCGTTCTGGGTTCCGACCCCGACTACCGAGCGAGACCCCCTCTTCTTCAATCCCTATCCCGCCGCGGCGAGATGTGGTTTGAGTTAATAATGTTAGACGCTCAGAGGTCGGACGACGCTGATTCTGAACCCGCAGCAGCAGAGGGGTCTCTTGGTTCCTTCCTTCGAGACGAAGTTCTTCTCAAAACTGTCGAGCATTCTAACGTTGGTACAACTGTCGTGCGCGTTCGACCTGCAGCCGATGCAAGCCCAATCTTGCGGGACGTACTCAGGCGTGGGATGGGGCCTCCCGATCAGGGTCGTCGACTCCACGAGGATCCCGCAGACCGCCGCAATCGAGATCGCCGAGATCATCCTCTCGAATGAGGGAGACAGGACAGTCAGCGCCACCCCTACGGAGACGAACAGAGCGAGCTTGGTGACCCCCAACCTGAACGTGGAGAAGAGCTTCCACTCTACGTAGTAAGCGTAATCTCTCGGGGCCTTCCTCGAGAGCTTGTACTTCGCGCCGGCCGATATGGCGGGGAGCCCCGCTAAGGCCCAGAGCAATGGCCAATAGAGTTCATCCATGCTCGTGGGTCACCGACCCGTCTTCGAGTCCGGCTGAGTGGAGGCCGCAGCTCGCATCGTCTCCCCCTGCAGCTGTAGTCACTGGGTGTGATGATGCTCAGAAGACAAATGAAACGGCAAATCAATCAAAACTGACAATTAAGTCGAAGGCTTAAAAGTTCGGGGCGGATGCTGCAATCGTGGAACAGAAAGTCTCGACCCTAGACCTTCCCTTCTTTGAAGTGAGCCCCGAGAGGGGTTTCCTTCCTCCTGAGGACCCTGTCTTCGAGTTCGGCGAAAGTGCGCATCCGAAGTTGAGGCAGTTGGAGAGACTCGGAGGGGAGCTACCCGAACTGCTGCAGTCGCACAGGCTGAGGCGGAGCATCGATCAGCTCGTTGTTCTTGAGGAGGGAGTCTTCGATGGGCTGGGGAGGGGCGAACTGCTAATGGCGACAAGAATCTACGCCTTCCTGGCGAGCGGATACGTCCACCAGGTCGACGAGGCGAAGGTGAAGAAGATACCCAGAAGCCTCGCCGTGCCACTCTACGGGCTCTCGAAGAGGCTGGGGAGGAGGTTCCCCATACTTTCATACGACCTGTACTGTTTGAACAACTGGCGGAGGGTAAATCCTGAAGGCCCGATCAGGGTCGAGAACATGGACACGATCCAGAAGTTCGTCAGAATCAAGGACGAGCCCTGGTTCATCCTGATACACACGGAGATAGAGGCGAGGGCCGCCCCCGCGATTCGAGCGATAGGGCAGCTGCAGCAGGCTGTCCTGAAAGACGACGTTCACACACTGAAATTCGCCCTTGACGGCATGGCCGAATCCCTGGAAGGGATGATCGGGACGCTGAGCAGGATGCCCGAGGGGAACAGCCCTGACGTCTACGCCTTCGCTTTCAGGCCGTACATTCAGATGTTTCAGGGAATATCCTACGAAGGGGTTGAGGAGATGGAGCCGATGCCGACCTTCAGGGGAGAGACGGGTGCGCAGAGCTCGATCATCCCGGCTCTCGATGTGGTCCTGGGGATGAAGCACGCCAAGACGGACCTCACAGACTACGTCGCAGACATGAGAAACTACATGCCGAGGTCACACCGGGCGTTCATCAGGGCGGTCGAAGCCAACGAGGAGGCACGCCCGTTGAGAGGGTATCTGCTGAAACGAGGGAAGGGAGCGGTGATCGGCTCGTACAACCTCTGCCTTGAGAGGGTGATGGAATTCAGGAAGCAGCATCTAGAGTTCGCCATCCTCTACATACAGAGCAAGGTTACCGACCCGAGCGGGACAGGTGGGACCCCATTCATGAAGTGGCTCGCCCAACTCAGAGACGAGACGGACGCGCACAAGATCCCCAACTGACGCAGTGAGAAAGAAGGTGACCGATTCAAGTGGGCAAGAAGGAGATTTATGAGGGGGAGCTCGCCCCACTTCTCCAGCGCTACTTCGAGAATGGCGATGAGACTAGGCTGCTCGAGTATCTGACCGGGAGGAGCAACCTCCCGGGGCCGAGGGCGAACCTCGAACTTCTAGGAGCCTTCGGGGACTTCTTCTCGAAACGCTGCCGAGAGAAACCCGCGTCCTACTGGGAACTCGCGATGAAGTTGGCTGGAATGTCCCGAAGCGTCGAAGGGCGCGATGAGCCCGCCGAGTTCGGCGTCCTGTGTGGTGTCGTCGCCTTGGCATCCGTCGGGGCCGCTCTCCCTCAATACCTCGCAAGGGCGTTGTCGCAGATGGAAGAGTACTCGCATTCAGCAAGATGGCGAACGCGCGAAGCGGTCGCCATAGGACTTCAGCGGATGATTCAATCCGACGCGGGGAAGACGTTGCGAGAAGTGGAGAGCTGGGTAGAGGGTGATGACGACTGGCTCGCAATGAGGGCGGTCGCGGCGGGCGTCGCAGAACCCGCCCTGGTCAAGGACCATGCGGTCGCTGAGAAGGCGCTCGACCTCCAGAGGAAGATACTCTCGCGGATAGCCTCAGCGCGGAAACACGAGGGGGAGGAGTTAAGAGCCCTGAAACAGACTCTCGGCTACTCCCTCAGTGTGGTTGTCAAGGAGCTCCCGAAGGAAGGATTCGGTTATCTTCGGCAGATTGCGCGGGGCGGCGACCAAGACCTCAAGTGGATAGTGAAGGAGAATCTAAAGAAGGATAGACTCGTCAAGAACTTCCCCTCTGAAGTGAAGGCGGTCGAGAAGCTAGTCTCCTAACGGTATCACCCCTAGCCGGAGGCGACCACCAGATCGACAGACCCCGTTCCCGCGGAGGCCGTCATGGTGAAGGATTGGGAGGCGCTGCCAGGGTCTCCAGTGGCAGCGAGTAGACTCCCTCGCGTGTCCTGAGAGATTGAGAAGCCGGGCAGGTCTCGTGTAAGGCTTCCCGTCCCCGTCGATGCCCTGAGAGAGGCCGCGACGCCGCTCGGAAGGGCCATGCTCAGCGAAACACTTCCAGTCGAGGTCGAGAGTGTCATGGGGATGAGCCTCCCGGAGGGAATCGTCCTCTGGGCAGAGAGGTCGGCGTAACTAGCCGTTGGAAAGCGGCTCCCGAACTCCTCGACTCCTCCGATGCTGGAGGCGCCGAACCTCGCTCCGTAGTCGGTCTTGGAGTATCCAGCGAGAAGCGTCTGCAGCGCCCTCTCCTGGGTTCTCTCGGATTCCTGAGCGACTCATACCAGGGTTCGACGATTTGACCCAGAAGTGAATTCGGAATGCTTGACAAATGGGCGCCTCAACTATTGACACGCATATTTAGAAATCTCTGAAGCCATGCTGAGGGAGGAGCGAGGAGTAGATGGCGAAGAGAGGGTTCACGATAGATACGGGCTCGGAGAAAATCGACGTCGAGGGGCATGAGCACAAGAACGTCGCCGTGAAGTACCTCATGAAGCGGCGGCGAAGCCTCCTCTTCACGAAGGACCTGGGCAAAGTCGAGAAACTGTGGACTGGACTCCCGCACCACATAAAAATCATCGGGAAACAGGTCACGAAGGACTACGATGTGAAGTGGGAAAAGGTGAGCACCGGGGAGTTCGCCGGGGCGAAGTTCACATTCACCCTTGAGGAAGCGGCGTAGATCCGCGTGGCCGAGGAGCCAGACGACCGCTTCAAGGCCGTCATCGTGAACATGATACTCGATTCAAAGCCCGAGGCGGCCCTGGAGGCCCTGAGCAGGAGGTACAGGGTCGATACGCCGAGACTGGGGGTGGGGGTCTTCAAGCGGCATTCCAAGGGGGTGCGGGCGGTCTACTCACCGGAGAGGAGAGAGATTCTCGCAGCGAAGCGGGAGTTTCTCTACGACCCCTTCGTAATCCTGCATGAATTCTACCACCACATCAGGTCGGTCGGGGGGAAGCACAGGGGAACCGAGAA
>VBPP01000001.1 GCA_005877365.1 Nitrososphaerota archaeon | reverse complement strand
CTGGTCGACTGTGATATTCTGCTTGACAACCTCCCAAGACAGTGTAATAGTTGAAGTAACGGTAGTTGTCCGTGTAATTGTCTTTGTGACATACAGATCAGGAACAACGAAAAATAAGACGCTGGCTGACAGAATCGCCGCTACGACAATTGCGGATGCCAACGCGAGAAAGTTCTTCTTGTTCACTCGGTAAGGGGCTTGTTGTCGTCGTATCATGTCAAAACTTTGGCCTCTTTGTATTCAGTGCCAAAAATTAAACGTTCCCGCACGTTTCGGCGAACCACTTGCTTTAGCCCATTCAGAATTCCGTGCCTTGAGGCATCTTCGAAGTACTCCTTACCCATGAGGGATTCTTCCAAGCTCCTCGAAAAGAGCGTCGTTTTTCTAATCTCAACAGCCTGAGACTTCCCCTTCGCCCATCTCCGTTCTGAAGGATGGTACGAAGTGTGCTTGGGTTGGGCGGTCTCGGGGTCGAAAGACAGTTTTTATGCTCCACGGGAGGTCAGACGGATTGGGTAATCCTTGTCAGGGTTAGCTGACGACCTCTTGGCTATGATTCGGCGAGCCAAGGTCTATGACCTCGGTCAGCCATACTGGCAGGGAATGCCTGTGCATCCAGCCGACCCCCCGTTCCAGTACTACCTGTACAGATATCATGAACATACGAAGAAGCTATTCGAATCGGTCGCGCCCGGCTTCGCGGACTCCATAGGGTTGGTGGTGACGTCCATGCACGCCGGAACCCACTTCGACACTCCGATCCACATGTCACGCAACCTCAAGGTGCTGGACCACGACATCACGCCGTACCAGCAAGACAAGGGGTACAGCAACCTACCGGCTGGACTCCACAGTGTTGATGAAGTTCCTCCACTGGTATTGCGTGGTGTACTCCTAGATGTCCCGTCTTACAAAGGGCTGAAGACCCTGCCCGAGCGCTACGAGATAACCGCGAAGGACCTAGAGGAGACAGAGAGGAGCCAGTCAACAAAGATAGGTGATGGTGACTGCGTCTTGGTAAGGACGGGATACTCGAAATTCTTCACGACCGACTCTGATGCGTACCTCCACAAGTTTGCAGGTCTCGGTGTGGAAGCCGCCAGATGGCTCGCAAAGAGGAGGGTTCGTCTCGTCGGCATCGATAATCTAGCGGCGGGAGTTCCTACCCCCTTTGAGGTTCATAACGTCTTGCTGAGCGATAACGGAATCTTCCTGATGAAGAGCCTCTATCTCGAAGAACTCTCCAAGGACCGTCGACTCTCTTCCGTAGTCGTAGTGCTTCCCCTTAAGATTAAGGGAGGAGAGGCCTCTCTCGTAAGGCCAATCGCAATCGCCTAGAACTACCTTCACAAAGCAGAGAAGCGAGGTTCAGGCGGCTGGCATGCTGAATCCGCCGTCGCATATCACCGTATTCCCGGTCATATGGAATGAGTCTTGAGAGGCCAGGAAGACGACTATGTGCGCTATGTTCTCCGGCTTGCCTATTGACCTAACGGGCGTGTGATCAATGATCCATTTCTTCCTTCCCTCAGTCCAGTCCTTCCTAGCCCTCAGGGAAGGCGTGTCCATGTAGCCGGGTGCGATTGCGTTTACTCTGACGAAGGGAGCGAGCGCAAGAGCGTACGACTTCGTTATCCCGATGACACCGTACTTGGCCGCCGCGTATATCGGGGATCGAGGACTTCCCGTGACGATGACGTTTGACGCCACGTTAACAATCGTGCCGCTCCGCTGCTCGTCCAGCATCCTCTTTCCAAATTCGTGTGTGCAGAAGAGTGTTCCCTTGACATCGAGTGAAAGTGTCCCGTCCACCACTTCGGTTGAGAGCTCTCTCCAAGACATCTGCGTGGCTGCGGTCTCGCCAGCGTTATTTACAAGAACGTCGCACCGACCCCACTTCTTCCAGACCTTCTCTGCGAGGACCCTGACCTGCTGCAGGTCGCTCAGGTCTGCCTGGAGGGCGAAGGAGTCAACCCCTGCCTTCCTTACCTCCTTGACAATCTCCGCCGCACTCTCCGCCGACTTCAGATAGTGCACGGCCACGTTAGCTCCTTCCTGGGCCAACGCACGCGCTATCACGCTTCCAAATCCCCTCGAGGAGCCGGTCACCATCGCGTACTGACCGTCGAGCCTCCTTCCCGAAGGAACTCGTCTGGGAGTCCAGTCAATCTCTCCCTCGACTTTAACGCCCCCTGGTGGAGTCCCCCAGCTCATCTTGTCAGAGCCTCAAGTGATTTGAGTCCGTAACATTCCTTCATGGGTCTGCACGGGCGCAAGGAGTTTTTAATCTATGCGCAACTGGCGTCGCATTTCAGGAGAGGGTCGAGTGTGGAGTTGATCAGTAAACCTCCTCATCCTCCACAACGTAGTTTCTGAGGACGCCAATCTTCTCAATCTCTGATTCGAGGACATCGCCGGGTTTCAGGTAGTATTTTTCGGGCTCTTTCCTGAAGGCGGCGACGCCCGAGACGGTTCCCGTGGTAATGATGTCGCCGGGGTAGAGCGTCACCCATGAATAGTGTTGAACAATCTCCGGGACGGTCACAGAAAGATGGCTCGTGTTGCTCACCTGTCGTGGTTCCCCGTTGACTCTGCATTCTATCTTGAGGTTGTGGACGTCTTCGATGTCCTCCTTCGGTACCATGCAAGGCCCAAAGGGCGCGAAGGTATCCATGTTCTTTCCGAAATTGAGAAGGCCGGATTTCATCTCCTCTCTCTGGATGTCACGCGCTGTTATATCGTTAAAGATGGTGAAGCCCGCGATCGCCTTCCACGCGCCCTCCTTGGTCAGGTGCTTGGACTTCTTGCCGATGATTATGGCCAATTCGATTTCGTAGTCAAGCTGTTTTGTGTATCTAGGGCGGACTATCTTGCCTTCGTTGCCGATTATCGCTGAAGGACTCTTGAGAAATGAGATCCACTTTGGTATCGGGAACTCCCAGCCAGACCCCTTCCCCTCCTTCGCATGCTCCCTGAAGTTCCCCGCCGTATGTATGATCTTGCCCGGTCTGGGTACTGGCGCCATGACTATCACTTCGGGGAGCCTAAAGATCGCCCTCTCCTTCTTAGGGCCTGAGAGCCCGGACAAACCCAGCCGAAGTGCGAATCGCTCGACTTCGCGCAATGCGGCGAACGATTTCCGGCCAGAACGCAGAAGTCCCAGCATGTCTGTTGGTGCCATAGAGTCCGCAAGCTTCTGAGAACTCCTTCCCTTCCCTCCCTTCAGCATTCGATTGTATGCGTAATTTGCATCGATGATGAGTGATTCTCCATCGGGGCTGACCAGGATACCCAGCCTTTCGCTGTGGTCGTGCGGTTCCTCAAAAGTAACGAGACGCATTATCGACGAACTGGCTATCCTTCCCCTAAAAAGATTGTAGCGGAGAGCCTTCCAACGCCACTGTTGTCACGCCCTGGGAATGGAACGAACCAACAAAACCTAAATATTGTCTTCGGAAAATTTGGAGACTAGCTCCCCGATGACGCCAAAGAAATTTGCCTATTTCGCTCCCGCGTCGCTGAAGGAGGCAATTCAGCTGCTTCGTGTGAACGAGGACGCCAAGGTCCTGGCGGGCGGGCAGAGCCTTATCGCTCTGATGAAGCTCAGACTGGCGGCTCCCGCCGCGCTAGTAGATATCACGAAGACAGGGGATCTTCTCTCATACATCCGGGAGGGTAAGGGCCACCTAGAGGTGGGAGCGCTGACGACCCATGACACGCTCGAGCGCAGCAAGATTATCAACAAGAAGTTCCCGATTCTCTCGGACGCGGCTAGCAAGATAGGCGACCAACAGATTCGTAACAGGGGTACGATTGGTGGAAGCTGTTGCCACGCGGACCCCGCCGCTGATCTACCGACCGCCCTGACAGCGCTCGAGTCAGAATTCGTCGTTCGCGGGGTGAAGGGGAAGAGAGTGATACCGCAATCGAAATTCTTCGTCGATACCTTCACAACCTCAATCGCAAAAGATGAAATCCTTACAGAGATTCAGATTCCGCACACTCCTCCGAAGTCTGGATCGGCGTACATCAAACATAGCCGTCGGGAGGGTGACTTCGCGATAGTTGGTGTTGGGGCCGTGGTGACGGTCGGACCGAAGAAGGTCTGCAGGGATGTCAGAGTATCGTTAGGTGCCGTCGCGTCAACTCCGATAAGGGCCAAGAGCGCGGAGAGGCATCTCAAGGGGAAAACGCTCGACGAGGGTAACATAGCCGAGGCAGCGGAAAGGGCGAACGAAGAAGCGGACCCTCCATCAGACATGCACGGAAGCAGACAGTACAGGTTGGACATGATCAAGGTCTTCGCGAGGAGAGCGTTGAATCTCGCTCTGAGTAGAGCGAGATAGGGGCGTAGAGGTTGCACTTCGACGGGACATTCTCGATTAGAGCACCAAGAAAAGACGTCTTTGACGTCTTGATCGACCCAAAGCAGATTTCCAGATGCATGCCGGACCTCCAGAAACTGGACGTCAAATCCAAAGAAGAGTTTACCGCCGTTGTTAGAGCGGGAGTTTCCTTCATAAAAGGCGACTTCACCCTGAACTTCAGACTCGTCGAAAGCGAGCCTCCAACTCACGCCAAGCTTGTGGCTCGAGGTTCTGGAATCGGGAGTGCCGTCGACCTCGAGACCACCATTGACCTGTCGGATTCTGGCGATGGAGGGACCCTCATGAAGTGGCAGGCGGAGGCGAAGGTGGGAGGAAGGATTGCCTCCGTAGGGCAGAGGCTCTTGAGCAGCCAGGCACAGAAGATAATAACGCAGTTGTTCGAGTGTTTGCGAGACAAATTCGGGACCGGATCATGAAGTTGGCCAAGCTCACGCAGAAGGATGATCTAGTTCAGATCAGATGCAAAGTGAACGGAGATGCGTACACTGGCACGGTGGAGCCGCGAACCCTGCTCGTCTACTTCCTCAGGGATGTGCTGAATCTCACAGGCACGCACGTGGGCTGCGATACTGGGCATTGTGGCGCGTGCACGGTAATCATGGATGGCAAGACCGTGAAGTCGTGCATGGTGCTTGCGGTTCAAGCCGAAGGGGCGAGTATCCTGACCGTGGAGGGGCTGGCAAAGGGTGAAAATCTTCATCCAATCCAAGAGGCTTTTTGGGAAAACCACGGACTGCAGTGCGGCTACTGTACCCCAGGAATGTTGATGTCGAGCCTCTTCCTCTTGCAGAGGAATCCCAACCCGACTGACGAGGAGATTCGCAGGGGTATCGACGGGAATCTTTGTAGGTGTACCGGCTATGTCAACATCGTAAAGTCGATCAAGGCCGCCGCGAAGAAGATGAGAGGAGTTGAAGTTACCGCCTAGCCGCCAGCGAAAGAATTCTTGAGGTTGCATAAGAAGGGATTGTCAACTCTTACAAAACTCGTCAGGGAGGAACCAGCGTTATGGATGGGACATCCCTTGAAGAGAAAGGAGGACCGCAGGCTCCTCACGGGGCTTGGCAAATTTGTGGACGACATAAAACTCCCCGGAATGGCGTACGCCGCGATACTGAGAAGCCCCTACGCCCACGCCAGAATCTTGGGGATTGACGTGAGCAAGGCAGAGAGGCTGGAGGGAGTGGTCTGCACCCTGGTCGGAGAGGAGGTGGCGAAGCTAACCGACCCTTTCCTTCAAATCTCTTCTCCGCCCGCCAACAAGCTGAAGGACTATTGCTTGGCGGTCGGGAAGGTCCACTTCGCAGGCGAACCAGTCGCCGCGGTCGTGGCAGAGACCAGAAGCACAGCAGAGGACGCCCTAGAGCTCATCGATGCCGAATACGAAGCCGTCGACCACGTCCTCGACGCGAAGGAAGCCCTGAAGCCTGGGGCGCCCGTCATTCATGAAGAAGTGGGTTCCAACGTGGTCTTTCGGGGCAAGTGGGATTATGGAGACATTAATGCAGCGATGAAGCAGGCTGACAAGGTCGTGAAGAAGACACTTCATTTCCATCGATTCAGCTCGACCCCGATCGAGAACAACGCCGTGCTGGCGCAGTACGATAAGGCAACTGGTTTCCTTAACGTGTACAGCAACAACCAGATGCCGATGTTCTGCATTCCTTGGGTCTCGTTTGCCCTGAAGTTCCCGTCCAACAGGATTAGGATGGTTACGGGAGATGTCGGCGGTGGTTTTGGGACGAAGATCATCAGCTATCCCTACATTGTTCTGATAAGCTTGCTCGCGATGAGATCAGGGCGTCCCGTAAAATGGATAGAGACGAGGACGGAGCATCTCTCAGCTGCGAACCACGGAAATGAAAGGATGTTTGAGGTCGAGATTCCTGTCAAGAATGATGGCACAATATTGGGCTTGAAGGTCAAGGCTTGGGACGATTGTGGGGCTTACACTAGGTACGAGCCTGCAGGAGCGACCATCTGGGCCCAAGTTACCCCGGGATGTTACCGCTTCAAGAACTTCCAGATGGAGTTCCTCCAAGTCATGACGAGCAAGTGCCCGGTAGGTCCAAACAGGGGATATTCGAGAATGCAGCACCTCTGGATGATTGAGCGGTCCGTCGACATCGTCGCCAGAGAGCTTGGACTCGACCCGACCGAGGTGAGGCTGAAGAACTTCATCAGACCAGAAGAGATGCCTTACGTGACCCCTAGCGGGGGTGTTTACGACGGAGGCAACTACCCAGAGTCTTTGAGCAGGGTCCTCAAGCTAATCGATTACTGGAGGTGGAGAAAGGAGCAGGTAGAGGAGAGAAAGAAGGGCAGGCTTATCGGCATCGGCATCTCGACAATTCTCGACTCGGGTACAAACAACTTCGGGCAGGTCAAGATAACAAACCCGGAGAACCCATTCTCCGGAAATTCTGAGGGAGCGAGGATATCGATAGACGGACTCGGCGGGATACAGGTCGCTCTCGGGACATCCCCCCAGGGACAGGGTCACGAGACGTTCGCATCACAGGTCGTGGCCGACGAGTTTGGAGTGAGCCCCGACCAGGTCACCGTTCTGATGGGCTTCGATTCCGCGGTAAATCCATACTCGCACCAGTCAGGCGCGTACGCGAGCCGTTGTGCCGTGATGGGAACAGGAGCCTTGCTCGGGGCAGCGAAGAAGGTCAAGGAGAAGGCGGCAAAGATAGCGGCTCACGTCTTGAAGGCAGACCCAGAAAGTATAGAGTTCAAGGAGGGTCACGCGGTCGATAGAGATTCTGGAAGAAAGATTCCGTTGTGGCAGATAGGAAACATCGCTTGGGTGAACAACGTCCTGCTACCAGAGGGGATGGAACCCGGACTTGTGGCGATTCATTTCTGGAGGCCTGATTTTGGCCTACCGGACGAAAAGTGGAGACTCAACCAAACCCTGACCTACTCTTACCAGAGCCACGCCGCGGTAATCGAGATGGACCCAGAGACTGGGAAGTTCAAGATCTTGAAGTACGCCATAGTCGATGACTGTGGCAAGCAGATCAATCCGATGATCGTCGAGGGACAGGTGCACGGAGCGGCGGCTCATGGTATAGGGGCCGCCATGTACGAGAACTTTGAATATGATGAGGATGGGCAGCTCAAGAGTAGTACACTGGTGGACTACCTCGTTCCGACGGCCCTCGAGGTCCCTGACCTCGTAACAGAGAGCATGGAGACTCCTTCTCTCTTCGCACCAAAGGGGATAAAGGGGGTCGGTGAAGGAGGCGGAACGCCGATATCTGCGATAGCGAACGCGGTCGAGGATGCGCTAACCCCGTACGGGGTAGAGATATCCGACTCTCACCAGAACCCACAGCGCATTTATGAGCTGATAGTGAAGAAACGAAAGAAAATGTGACCGACTATCACGGGGCGCGAGGAGAACCGAATCTGCGAAGGAGATCAAGAGATAGCTGACCGAGTTCTTTCGAGTAAGAGCGTGATGGAGCAGATTCAGATGGTGCATCGAAATTGGAAACGGCTCGTGTAGGTGGAGTAGACCTCGCTTACGTAGACAAGGGTAAGGGTGATCCAGTTATCTTCGTACACGGGGGAATGACCGACCTTCGAAGTTGGCTCGGAACTCAAATAGAGCCCTTCTCGAAGGGGCCCCTGCGATTACTGCGACTGAACTTGTGGCGCTCAGTAGCGTCATCACCGAGGAAAGATCGAGGGCCAACTCTGGTTGGTCGGTCCCGGGAGCACTCATAAAACGTTGGGGCGAGGCTTTCCAATGAGAAGGCGATTCCTTCTCACGCTGGCGAAGGTGACTCTCCACGCAGACTGAGGGAGTCCCGATGCGAATTCGGTAAAGTCTCTCTATCTAAGATTGGACATGCAGAATAATTGTCCACAGGCTAGAGAGTCCCTCTTGAAAGATTTATCTTCGCGCAATGAAATTGGGTCATCATGAAGTCGGTTTATGTCGTACCCGGGCTTGTTCTGAACCTCTTGGGAGCGACCTTCGCACTCCAAGGGGCAGGAGTCCTGCCCACGACAGTGATGATTGGTCCGACTTGGATAGTCATCGGGCTGGTCATCTTCCTGGCCGGTCTAGGGCTTGACCTTGCGGGGGCTAGGGCGCGCCCACCAATGCCGCAATCCTAGAGAGAGACACTCAAGTCGATTGTATCGTACCCCGACGCGCCGTCCGGAAATGGAGGTGCCGGTTTGGCGCCCTGCAGCGTCCCCCCACCGTCGTAGGCGCGCGCGACGATTCTGTACCTCCCCGTGCGGGAGGGGCTCCAAGCGTACTCCCACAAGACCCAGCTCGTACTTGAAAGAGGAGGTTTCAAGACCGCCGCGTTCCAACTCGTTCCACCGTCTGTGCTCACCTCGACCCTTGAGACGCCTCTGACACCCGCGAAGGCGACGCCGCCGATCGATACCATTGGCCCCGACACAGAGCTGTCCTTCGGAACACGGATGATGGCTGTCGTATTAATCTCTCCTGAGTTGGTCCAGCCTTTCTGCTGCCAGTACCCCTTGTACTCCCCCTTCACCAGGGTGATTCGATTCACCCATTTTGCGCTGAACATCCCATAGAGTCCCGGGACGACCACCCTGGCCGGAAAGCCGTGACTCTTCGGTAGAGGCTGTCCGTTCATAGACAACGCCAAGATCGTCCGTGGGTCAAGGGCCTTCGCAATTGGTATCCCCTCCGTGTAGCCATCCTCGCACGCACATGCGCAGTATCCCGCATCTTGCGCGACCCCCGCCTCGGAGAGGAGCGTGCTCAATGGGATTCCACTCCACTTCGCATTGCTGATCAACCCTCCCCCGACCTCGTTGCTGACGCATTCGAACGTAACGTACAGCTCCGTCTGCTTTCTTGCGAGGAGTTCCTGATAGGACAGGCTGAGGGGGCTGCTGACTTCGCCGTCTATCTTCAGATTCCAGCCGCCAGCGTCGATTGTCGGGTCGATGAGATTCTTCGTCACGACATAGAACTCGTCGTTCGGTGTAACCTCGTTAGCGAAAAGCTCGGCGATCGTCTTGTACCCCGTGCGTGATGGTCCCAAAACGAGTGTATCGAGGCCGTACACGAGCGCCGCGAGGCCCAGAACCAATACGGCTACGCTCTTGACAAAAGTCCTTCTGGAGACTTTCAGCCTCTCGGGGTAAGACACTCTGAAGTCTGCGGCGACGAATAGAAGCGTCCCCGAATACACTAGTGAGCTAACGGTGGTGTTGACGCTTGCGCCGACCCAGCCGGCTGCTGTGGCTGTCCCAAGAAGACCGGCCCCGAAGAGGGGCATGAACACAAGGAGGTCGAGGGTCGCTGGAATCAGGGCGAAGGCTCCGACCGACACGAACCTTCGACCAGAATGGCGTTGTATCGCTGGAATCGCCAACCCGTACGCACCGTGTATAACCAGGTAGACCACGGTGGCAACGATGAGAGCTGTGTACTTGGCAAGCTCACCCATCTGGATAACAAAGAATGATTCGATGTTTCCAGGAGTCGCGTTGACCAGAGCACCCACAGCAAGCTCGGGGATGAATATGCCGACCTGAGCCACCCTCAATGAATACATGACTGCGATGGAGACCATCCCCGCGAGGACACCAGAGAGGAAGGCGGTTCCCTGAGAGACTCGATTAGTGGATTCATCAACCGACGCCGCGGTCATTTTCTTGGATCTCCCAACAGCACCAAAGAGCTCAGATGGGCATTATTCGGGGAGAGAGATGATCCGAGGCAAGTCATTTCGACTTCCGTTTGAACTCGAATGCCTGGAGTAGGCGACCGCTTGTGTCATAGAAGTCTGTCAGTCGCACGTGCTCTCCCTCGACTACCCTCTTGGCGAACTTCACACCCTTCTTCTTCATCCTACTAACGAATCTGTCGAGGTCAGAGACCTCGAGGGTGGGGATGAACCCCTGGATATGCTCCGACCCCGTCTTCTTCGCATCGAGTAGCGCCAAGTATATCTTCGAACCCCAATCCTGAATTGAATTAAGTCCTGCCGTTCCTCCTCGAGGTTGACGGGAAGGCCCAGCGTATGATGGTAGAACTCGACCATTTCAGCGTATTCGGAACCCTTGCTTCGACCCATTCCAAGCCTTTCACTAGATGCTCCTTCTTCTTCATCTCGCAACCATCAGGTTCGCTTCAGGGTCTGCGCCAGGTCGTCCTTCAGGTCCTCGACGTCTTCAAGCCCTACCGAGAGCCGCAGCAAGTTCTCTCCAATCCCCAACTCCTTCCTGACCGCGGGGGACATGGTCTTCGAGGCGCTCGTGAGGGGGTAGGTCAGCAGGGATTCGGTCCCACCCAGACTCGGGGAGGGCTTGATCACCTTCACTTCCTTGAGCAGCTGCATCGCCGCATCCTTTCCTCCCTTCACCTTGAAGCTGAGGACGCCGCCGTAGAGCTCGGCGCTGAACAACTTCCTCGCGGTCTTGTGGTAAGGGCTGTCATCCAGTCCGGGATAGTAGACGCTCTCGACCTTCGGATGCTCGTGCAGGAACTCCGCGATGGCCATCGCGCTCTTGCTCTGCGTCTCGAACCTGACCTTCAGCGTGCTCACGCCCCTCAGCGCGAGGAAGGCTTCGAAGGGACTCATAATTGAGCCGAGCCTCCTTCTGAACTCCCAGAGGTCCACAAGGTCCATCGCATCGTTCAGGGCGAGGGCCCCTCCTATCATGTCGTTGTGCCCTGAAATGTATTTGGTTATGCTGTGGATTGAGAGCCATGCTCCATCCTCCAGCGGACGGTAAAGCAGGGGCGTCGCGAAGG
>VBPP01000144.1 GCA_005877365.1 Nitrososphaerota archaeon | reverse complement strand
TTTCAGAACATTCTCGCATATCCAATCGTTAACCCTCACCGAGTCGGCTATCTCCTTCCCGATCGCCTCGAAGCGAATGTCCAGGGCGGCCCAGCGTGCGGCGAACTCGCTCTTCCAGGCAAGCTTCCCCTCTCCGTCTGTCACCCTGGCCGTCCCCTTGTGGCCGCATCCCTCCTCGAAGCCGTGTCCGAGTTCCGTTCTCTCGCAACTGTAGGAGACGGTGGCAGTCTTCGGGTCGTAGGAGTAGGAGTGCGTCGTGTAGATCCGCCCGCAGTTCTCGCAGACCGGGGTGTACGGCAGGACCTGCTCGTACTTGGTCTGACCGACCATCTCCCTGATCTTCTTCCCGATCAGTTGAGAGTTCTCGAGTATCGTCTTGATCTGTTCGTTGAGGAGGCCCTTTTTGTACGCCTCGGCACCGCTGACGAAGGTATACTGGATCCCGAGCATGTCGAGCGATTCCCTCAGGAGTGCGCCAGCGTGCTCTCCGTACGACGCGTGACAACCGAAGGGATCGGGAATCTTCGCGACAGGGTGGGCGAGGTAGTCCTTCAGCCACTCGGGATAACCGGCCGGAACCCTCCTCAAGCCGTCGAAGTCGTCAGAGAAGGCGATCAGCTCCGAGCGGTACCCCGCACTCTCGAGGGCCATCTTCACCCCGTAGCTTCGGATGGCGTCTCCGACGTTCCCTATGTGTGGGGTTCCCGATGCGGCGATGCCGCTCTCCACACGGATCAAGGAGAGGCTACGGCCGAGCCTCTTCTCCCTAGTGATGACTTCGTCGGCTACCCTGTCGAGCCATGTCCCTCTGCCGATGATCTTGACTTCTTGTTGCAACGCGCGGTAAGCGGTCCGATGCTCGCTCGGTATTTAGCCTATCTAGCGATAGTAGGGGACCGTGACCTTCTCCATCGGCTTCCCCTCTCTGGAGGACCTGACCTTCTTCACAGCATCCTGGAAGTGTTCGGCCGTCACGATTGCCTCATCGGCGTGCTTCTTCGCTTCCTCTGGCTTCGGGTACCTGGAGAGGAACTCCTGCAAGACGAGGGAGACGGCGGTGTTGACTATTGCGGCTATATCGGCCCCGCTGAAGCCCTCGGTGATTTCCACGAGCGTTTCCACGTCGACATCTTTCGCGATCGGCTTTCCCTTCATGTGAATCTTGAGGACCTCCCTCCGAGCTCCCTTGTCCGGCATGGGGATGATGATCACCTTGTCGAACCTTCCAGCCCTGAGTAGAGCAGAGTCGACTATGTCGATCCTGTTGGTCGCTGCCAGGACCACTACTCCTTGAAGGCTCTGTATCCCGTCGAGCTCCGTCAGCAGCTGGCTGACGACCCTCTCGGTCACCATGCTGTCACCTCCCATTCCTCGGGTTGGCGCCAGAGCGTCGACTTCGTCGAAGAAGATGATGCAGGGCGACGCCTGCCTCGCGCGCCTGAAGACCTCCCTTACTCCCCTCTCCGACTCGCCGACCCACTTGCTGAGCAGTTCGGGACCCCTGACGCTGATGAAGTTGGCCTCGCTCTCAGTCGCGACAGCCTTCGCGAGAAGTGTCTTCCCCGTTCCCGACGGACCGTGGAGGAGGATTCCTTTCGGCATGTTGTAGCCGATGGTCTTGTAGAGCTCAGGGTACTTCAGGGGCCACTCCACGGCCTCCTGGAGCTCCTTCTTCACCCCTTCAAGACCTCCTATCTCCGACCACTTGACGTCCGGCGTCTCCAAGTAGACTTCTCTCATCGCTGAGGGCATGACGTCCTTGAGGGCGTTGTCGAAGTCTTCCGCGGTCACGATGAGCTTGTCGAGCACCTCCGGGCTCAGCCTGTCTTCCTCGAGCTTGAGCTCGGGGAGCATCCGTCTCAGCGTCTTCATTGCTGCCTCCTTGCAGAGATACTCGAGGTCCGCGCCGACGAAGCCGTGGGAGACAGCGGCGAGCCTCTCGATATCCACATCCTGCTGTAGGGGCATGTGGCGCGTGTGAATCTGGAGTATCTCCAGTCTTCCCTTCTTGTCGGGGACCTTGATCTCAATCTCCCTATCGAACCTTCCGGGGCGCCTCAGCGCGGGGTCGATCGCGTTCGGCCTGTTTGTCGCTGCGATAACGATGACCTTCCCTCTCGCCTCGAGGCCGTCCATCAGGGAGAGCAGCTGGCTGACGACCCGCCGCTCGACTTCGCCAGTCACTTCCTCTCTCTTCGGAGCGATAGAGTCGATCTCGTCGATGAAGATTATCGTCGGCGCCTTCTCCTTCGCCTCCTTGAAAATCTCTCTCAGCCTCGCCTCAGATTCGCCGTAGAATTTGCTCATTATCTCCGGCCCGCTTATCGGTATGCAGCTTCTCGAAGATCTCCGGGTGTCTGAGGGGAAGCTCGATCATCTCCCTGACCTTCTGAATCTCGTCCTTCAGGCCGCCTATGTCTTCGTAAGTTACCTGCGGAACCCCGCGGAGTGCCTCTCCCTTCTCGGAGATTACGAAGACGGTCCTCTGGGTGATCAGGGCCGCATCCGCCGCGGGGCTCACCCCGACAACCTGGAATGTCAGGCGGCCACCAAAGTACGGAATCATGATGTTGTCCCCCTTCGTGACCGGCACGCTCTCGAGGGCATCGGCGAGATACCTCTCATCTATCGGAGGGACCGCCTCAAGAGGTGCCACGACGACCTTCTCCGCCGGGGGTGCCTTCACCTTCTTGACGACGACGACATCTCCTATCGCTACGCCCGCATTATTTCTAATGAGGCCGTCTATCCTGACGATACCCCTCCCCTCGTCGGAGGGGTAGAGTGGGAGGCACTTCGCGACTGTCCTCCTCTTTCCCTTGATCTCAATCACGTCGCCAGTGGATGCATCGAGTGCATCCATGGCATCATAGTCAATCCTAGCGACTCCCCTGCCAACGTCTCTTGTGTAAGCCTCAAGGACTTTCAGTTGGACTTGCTGCTGGCTCACGCCTGATCCACTCTCAGACAACGCTTACCCGCCTATATCCCTTATTAGTCTTGTCTTTAATTAAGAAGAATAGATCCAGAATCCCGTTCTTGTATTCAGCTTTTGCACTCTCCGGGTCGACCTCCCTCTTCAGGGGAAACTCGGACCTGTACTTTCTGGCATCCTTCTCCGCCTTTATCGATACTCTGTCCTCCGAGGCAGCTATCTCGATGATACTCTTCTCCACACCCGGGAGCTCAACAATCACTCGCAGAGTCTTCGCGTTATCATCTATCACCTGTTCGTGAATCGGCGACCTGAAACCCTCGCTGGAGAGCGGGTCGTTACCGAATAACTGAATCGTCGGCTTTCCCTCCGGACCCATCCCCATCGATATACCGGCGACGAAAGGCCTGGAGAAGACCTTTCGTCCGCTCTCGAACCCGTGCCTGACCGCTTCTTCTATCTCTCTCTCCATCTCCTCGAAAGAGCGGTCTAGCTCGTCGAGCAAATCTCGCAGCGTCTTTCTTTTGTCGTCGCTCACGTTGACTTAACTCTTGGTTAGTTAACCAAAAGTTAAAGGTTTAAAAGTCTTGCGCATCACAGCCTTCAGAAAGAAAGAAGGCCTTGACTCCCCTCGAATCCATCACATCGTCTCACCATCGGCTGATGATAGGTCAGCTTATCTCCACCAGGCCCAGGACGCTCAGGGAGCTCGCTGAGAGGACTGGGATCTCAATTCAAGGAGTCCTCAAACACCTTGAGAAGTTGAAGAAAATGGGGCTCATAGAGGAGAGGACCCTCAGCCCCCGCAAGTATCTCGCGGTGAGGAAGGCTTACTCGCTCAAAGGGTCGAAGCTCGGTGATTTCTCCAGGGGGAGCCTGATGATCGTTAACTTGAGCGCGGAGCGGGAACAACAGGAGCTCGGGGCTGCGAAGGATGTGTATGCCGACCTAAATGGGATGGCCGAAGAGCTTCTTATACAAGGGAGAAGAATCAAGGACCAAACGAGACGACTTCAGAGGATGATAGACGAATTCTCAGCCACCGAATCGAGACTCAAGAGAGCCGTGGAGTCACTCGACCTCGACCCGGAGGAGAAACTGATAGCGGAGACAGTCTTCACGGAGGACACGATGGAGAGCGCAGGTACGGTCCTTTCGAAGTTCTATGGCTGTCGCAGCCCTGATCAGGCGATAAGGGATGTGGTCGCGAAGGTGAAGATGGCTGGTTAGAAAGAAGCTCGTGATGGTGACGAACGACGACGGCGTTCAGAGCGAAGGGATGATCGCCCTTGCGAAGTCGATCGGAAGGTACGCCGCGGTTTCAATCGTGGGGCCGGATCAGCCTCAGAGCGCGACGGCCCTGAGTCTTACGTTTCACAAGCCACTAAGGGTCAGCAGGCTAAAGGTCGACGGCCTCGATTGCTACGCGGTTTCGGGGAGCCCCGGGGACTCTGTCATGATAGGCGTCAACAGCCTCCTTCCGAGGAGGCCTGACTTGGTAGCCTCGGGCATCAACTACGGGGACAACGTGACCTTTCAAGACATACTCGCGTCCGGCACGGTCGCGGCAGCCCTCGAAGCCTCGCTGATGGGGATTCCCGCAATCGCCTTCTCGATGGAGGTTCCGGAGGAGACAATTTTCGCTTCAGGTCAGACATCAGCTGCTCAACGTCAACTTTCCTTCACAGGTCGATTCCAAGACTCCCATCCGCCTGACGACGATTGAGAGTAGAAAGTACAAGGATAAGGTCCTGGTGAGGAAAGACCCGAGGGGGCGGCCCTACTATTGGCTGTGGGGTGAGAGGCTGGGGACTTTCAGGCCTAACTCCGACGCTCACGCCGTCCACACCGAGAGGGCGATCTCAATCTCTCCGATGGTGCTCGGCCTCGCGGCGCTGCACAACGAAGAACTTGAGAAGCTGAGGAGGGACGTCGCCCGCCGAATCGGCGGAGTAAAAAACGATTCACCAGTTGTGCAGAAATGAATACGTATCAGCAATTAAGCGAGGGCAGGATGTGATAGAAGAGGGATGAGTTCCCTGACTCGCGCCTCACTGAACGGAGTGACGAGAGGAATGAAGGTCGTGCCACTGACCGGGCTCGTGAAGTTGGCTGTGCCGGCACTTTTCATCTCCTCGCTTCCCAGAAACGCGCGATGTGGCTGATGGGTGGCTCCTCCGTTCTGATGATCTACAACAGCACGGCGAGCAGCCTCGCCTTCGTGAAGCCGATCTGTGCCGGTTGCCGTCTCCGCCCCGTCATCGAGGAGCACGAAGCGATACATCTCGGAGGTGTCGTCGAGGACGGCGTCGTGTGGAGAGAGATGAAGAAGAGATATTCCTGCGAAAGCCTCTCGCTCGACGGCGACCCCAACATCTGCTCGTTCTGCCCCATACCCAAAAGATTGAAGGAAGACTAGGTCCGTCGTGTAATGGTGCATCGAGTCGCGGTCGTGGACCGGGACCTCTGTCAATCCAAGAAGTGCGGGCTAGAGTGCATCAGGGACTGCCCCGTGAACATCAACGGGGAGGACTGCATCCACCTCGACGAGGAGAAGATCGCGCTCATCTCCGAGGAACTCTGCATCGGGTGCGGCATCTGCATCAAGGTCTGCCCCTTCGACGCCATCGATATCCTGAACCTGAGC
>VBPP01000165.1 GCA_005877365.1 Nitrososphaerota archaeon | reverse complement strand
CCCCTTTGTGCGGTAAAGTGTCGCGAGACGTCGCGGGAACGATCGCGGGCGGTTGGTTCCAGGGCAATTCGACGACGGCGCAGGGTTCCCGTCTGATGGTCGGAAAGTTCCTCAACTACATCGAGATAGTGGTCAGCCAGACAAGTGGGCCGCTCTTCGATATCAGGGACTATAGGAGCGTGGTAGACCCGGCGACTGTTACGGTCGGGCAGTCGGTTTGCTATAGTGATGGGGCGTCGTACGCATATTTCGACCTTGTTTCGCAACTTTCCATGCGCGCGGCGACGGGAACGGGTGGGTGCCCTGCTCAGCTTCCATCCCAGTATCAAGTCTGGAATCGTTAGCGCGCCAAAAATCTAGAGAGAGTTCGGCTCTGGCAAAATTTACCGAATCGAAGCGAAGTCGATTTTCGACGAATCCGCGTGGCGATTTCTCTATTTGCTGGTGAAGCAGAAGTATGGGTATCCACCGTTCACCATCTCTACTGCCCGCTCCACTATTGTGTCCGAGATCTCCTTCCACTTCGAGCTCCAGTCTATGTCGTCCACGACCATCTCCTTCTCACCCTTGTGGGTCTTTGAGGGAACGCTCGACCAGATCGGCCTGCCGTAGAACGGCTTGACGATTCTCACGTCCCACTTCTTGCACTGCATCCGGCCGTTGTTCTTCTGGAAGTACTTGCAGTCGAAGCAGTGCTTGGAGAGCCATATCACCTCACGTGTCCTCTTCACTGTCTTGCCAAGCTCGGTGAGGAGCCGCTCCGACTCCCTACGAATCATCTCGGCTAGCTCTTTCTGCCCGGCTTCAGTGTTCATGTAGTAGTCTGGTTTCTCGGCCAGGGCCTCGTACCAGCTCAACAGCTCGTCGGTGTCGTCCTCTTCGCTCAAGTCCAGCAGCCGTGAATCGTTCATGTCCTTATAAGCTGTCGTCGGCTGTCGGCTGGAAATCGATAAATACGGAACTCGAGAGTTACTCACGCAATAGGCGCGCGGCGTGCTTCGACGGGCGACCTGGACTGACCCTAGGTCAGGATGAAGACATCACTGCCGCGCGTCTATTGATCACCTTAAGAACGCCTTCGCTCGTCCTTTCTTTCGCACCTCTGACCTTCATCCACTTCAACGCGGTCGCTGAATCGGTTCTCTTCAGATTGACTCCCCTGACGCAATCCGTCAGAACGTTCACAAGAAACCCCTCCTCGAGTGCGTCCCCCACAGTGTTCTTGACGCAGTAGTCCGTCGCGAGCCCCTCGACGAAGAGCTCAGTCACGCCCATCCTCTTCAGGGTTGATGACAGCTCGGTTCCTTGGAATCCTGAGTAGGCCTCCTTATCCGGTTCCGTCGCCTTGCTGACCACCAGCGCGTTCTCAGGCACACGGAGGTCGGGATGAAACTCTGCTCCCGTGCTTTTTCTTACGCAGTGTGAAGGCCAAGGACCCCCGTTCTCCCTGAATGAGCAGTGGTCCGGCGGATGCCAATCCCTCGTGAAGCAGACCGGGAGATTAGAGACGGTGAAGGCATCGATCAGGGCGTTCAACGGTGGTATGATTTTGTTGCCATCCTTGACGGCCAGAGCGCCCCCCGGGCAAAAATCATTTTGAACGTCAACGACGATCAAGGCGAATGTTGCGCTGGCCATCCCATCACCAAGAAATCGAGGGGGGATGCTTTGGCAGCAGATGAAGGTCCCTGAGAACTCTTGACCTTATGGCCTCGACCCCCTCGTACTTCCGCACGATCTTCCCGTTCTTCAGCAGCGGGGTGAGCATCTCCTTCGTTCTGGGGGGTGCGTCCGCTCCTTCCAAGACGACGGTGTCCTGGAACCCGACACTCGAGCGGTAGACCGCCTTCCTGCCGCCGAGCCCCCCTCTCTTGGCCCTGAACTCCCTCTTTGCGCCACGCTGCACCTCGACTATCTTCGCGCTTAGGTCGATGACGGGTGGGTAGGCGACGGCGGTCCCGACCCCGAAGCCGTCCGCAATATCCTTCAGCTTCCCCACCGACTCCTCGTCGAGCCTCCCGGATGCAATGAGTTTCACCTTCTCGCCACCCCTGATGTCGAGCTCCCACCTGACTTCCTCGATGATCTTCCTGAAGTCTCCCCTTCTGGAGGCGGGGGTGTCGAGCCTGACCCCCCAGAGGTCTGAACCGAGAACCTCGAATGCCGCGACGGCCTCCGTCTTCTCGTCCCAAAACGTGTCGACGAGCGCAACCCTGGGTGAATCGCTCGCGATCGTCTTGTCGTACATCTTCCAGGCAGATTCCTGATTGCCAACGACCTGGATCAGAGCGTGCGGCATCGTCCCGGAGGCCTTCAGATGGAGGAGTTCCGCACCGAGGACGTTCGAGACGCCGTCGAAACCGGCGAGGTAACAGGCCCTCTCCACCATCGGAGCCAAGGCCGGGTGGACACGCCTCGTCCCGAAGCTGAAGAGGAGCTTCTCACCCGCAGCCACCCTGAACCTCGCGGCCCGCGTCGAGACGCTGGTAGATGAAGAGAGGAGGCCGAGGAGAGGTGTCTCGTACTCGGCGAAGGTGCCGTACTTTCCGGCAATTACCATCAGCGGCTCGTAAATCACGGTCGATGAATCGGCGACGAAGACCCCTCCCTCCTCGAAGGACCAGACGTCGACTGGCAGGGCCTGGAGGAGCTTCGCCGCCTCGTAGACGCCTGTGAGGACGCCCCAGTTCTGCGGGTAGGGAAGCTCCCGCGCATAGACCTCCATCACGACGTCCGCGTCGACGTTGTTCTTCTGCAGGACCTCTTTTGTGTTGACGAAGTACATGTCTGTCGTCCGCCCTTCCTTTATCTCGTTCTCGTTCGCGAGCCAGAACTTCCTGTCCTGCAAGTCGTAGTCCGTCATTTCTGCCGCCTACCATCTCGAGGTGTGGAAAAGCTTTTTCCATACATTGCGGCTGGAGGAACGTTTTGCTGGAGGAAGAGCTGGACCTAGTCGAGGCGAGGAGGAAGATAATCGACTTCATCAAGAAGGAGGTCACGGGATCGAGGACAGACGGTGTGGTCTTGGGGCTGAGCGGGTGAATCGATTCGTCTGTCACCGCCTACCTCTCGGTGGAAGCCTTGGGTGCAAGGCGGGTAATGGGTCTCATAATGCCCGACCTCCGTGTGACGCCAAAGCAGGACCTGGACGATGCGAAGGAGGTGGCCTCTGAGCTCGGTATGGAAACAAGGTTCATCGACATCGCCCCGATTCATCGAACCTTCATGAAGAACCTCGAGCCCGACAGGCTTGCTGAAGGGAACCTCAGAGCGAGGATCAGAATGGCTCTTCTCTATTACCACTCGAACCGGGTGAACAGGCTCGTCGTCGGGACGGGCCACAGGTCGGAATTATTAGCTGGCTATTTTACGAAGGGAGGCGATGGTGGCGTGGATATCCTTCCCATCGGGGACCTCTACAAGACAGAGGTGAGGCGGCTCGGCGAAACCCTTGGATTGAGCAGGTGCATCATCTCCAAGCGAAGTAGCCCCAGGTTGTGGCCGGGGCATGAGGCAGAGGATGAACTTGGCTTCTCCTACGACGTGCTCGACTCTGTCTTCAAGCTGTACTTCGACCGAAGGCTCGGGATGAAGGCTGTTTCCTCAAGGTTGAAGCTTGACTTGGACGCGGTTCAGAGGTTGATCTCAAGGTATCACGAGACTGCCCACAAGAGGCAGCCACCACCCATCTGCAAGCTCCGTTGAGAATGCTTATACATGGAAAGCAATCGAGTTGGAATTTGCCGGGCCGGTAGTTCAGTTGGTACGAACGCCCGCCTCGCACGCGGGAGAGAGCCCAAAGCTCCCCAAAGTCGGGGGTTCAAGTCCCCCCCGGTCCACAACTCTACGTGCTAGGGGCGATAATGGGGCTCGCCTCCTCTTCCGGGTCAGGTTTCAGGTGGATCTAACGGCTTTCTTGCTCAGTGTGGTGCCGCAGACGACGCAGCTTGTTATCTTTGGGTTTGTGTACTCCTTCCCGCAACCCTTGCAGAACATCTTCCAAGTGATTTGCTTCCACTCGCCCTTGATATTGGTCCCCGACAGGGGAACCCCGAGCACCTCGGCTACGTTTCTCACCGCGAAGTCGTCGGAGACCAGGTTGACCTTGTCCCCATCCTTCGAGAGGTCGAGAGCGAGGGCGAGGAGCGACACATCTGTCTTCGACAGGGCGTTGGAATCGCCTGTCTTGGCCGCCATCGCCTTCACCCGCTGGAGCGATTCCACCGACGGCTCGGTGACCTGCACCCGCGTGTGTAGCAGAGAGGAGCCTACACTCTGGTGTTTGACCTCCTCGAGCACGAAGTAGGTGGTGTAGTACCTCCCTCTGCCCTGGTACGGAATCCCCGCGTAGAAGGCGGTCGAATCCAAGAC
>VBPP01000164.1 GCA_005877365.1 Nitrososphaerota archaeon | reverse complement strand
TACGAAAGAAAGGACGGCAGACTGTGGCTGCTGATGGGGCTGAGCGAAGGAATCCTGAAACTCGACGACGCCTGGGCGCTCGAGGAGCAAGAACAAGCTGAAAGATTTCCGCCTGTACCTGTGGCCAAGAAGAAGCCGAAGGTCACAATCTCAAAGTAATTTTGAGGTCGACTTCGGGAAAACCCGCCGACGATCTCTAGTGATGGTGGGACAGCGTGAGTGATCTACTCCCGAATTACGTTCTTGAAAATTACTCAAAAGCCGTGAAGACCGACCTCTCGACATGGCTGTCCCTGAACCCGCTTCCGTCTCTCTGCGAGCCAAAGCTCGACGGGATCAGGGTCTTTCTCTTCAAGAGCGGCGACGAGCTCGTCCTCTCGAGCAAGCACGGGGGTATATACACGCCGAAAGGAAATCCCAAAGTCTTCGCGAAGGTGCCAGAGTTCCTGCACGCCCCTCACAGGGCGATACTCGACGGGGAGTACGTGGCGCACGAGGGTCTGTTTCTCTTTGACGTGTTGCGAATCGATGAGAGGGACGTGCGTCCTCTGGTGCTGAAGGAGCGGAAGAAGATTCTGAAGGAGATCCTCCGGGGAACGGACCTGGAAGTCCCCTTCACGCTCGCGAGGTCCTCCGAGGAGATCACGGCGCAGAGGGAAGAGTTCGTTCAGAAGGGTAGAGAGGGAGTCATCGTGAAAAACCCCTCATCGACATACGGGCAACCCAATTCGTGGCTGAAGATGAAGAGGTACGACACGATAGACTGCTTTGTGATGGACTACGAGGAGACGCCAGACATGAAAAAGACAGGTATTCCTAGGTCCTGGTATGTCGGCGTCTACGACGCCGCCGGGCAGAGGGTGAACCTGGGGAAGGTCGGTTCGTTTGTTGAGAAGGTGGACCCTCGTCAGGTGAGAATAGGGTCGGTCATCGAGGTGAGATTTCAGGAGGTGACCGACGATATGAAGCTCCGCGCGCCCTTCATACTAAAGGTCAGACACGACAAAATCCCCGCCGAGTGCCTGCTCTCCCAGATAAGGCAGGAACCCGGAAAGATCAGCCATTGAAGAAGGATTTAGACCCGAAGCTCGCGGAGGAGATCGCGGAAGACTTTCTAGAAAGGACGAAGGATCTGTACAAGCGATACGAGCTCGCAGGGAGTCTCAGGAGAAAGGAGCCCGTAGTCCACGACATCGATTTCGCTGTAATTCCGAAAGGTGAATTCGGGGCCTGGAGAGAAGAGGTGAAGGAGCGTGTCATCAAGATCGGCGGCATCGTCGGCCCGTTTGGCGAAACCATCTCAAATTTTCGATACAGGGACGTTCTGGTGAACCTCTTCATCTGCCCCAGCGAAGACGTCTGGGGGGTAACGCTGATGTGGGCGACCGGACCGAAGGGGCACACGATTGGGATGACGATAAAAGCGAGGAACAAGGGCCTCCTCCTCGACTCGACCGGCATCTGGACCCGGGAAGAACCCCGGCGCTTGGTTGGAGCAAAGAGTGAAGAGGAGGTCGGAAGAATACTCGGCTGGAAACTCAAGCCCCCGGAAGAGAGAGGCAAAGGGTCCAAGCCCGGCAGTGTCTTCTACTAGGCGCGTCACGACTGCCAACCCAAAAAAGTGATACCGGACGCGGCACTGTCGCGCCCTGCGAGCGGGCGGGCGGGGGTCCTAGTCAGGCTGCAGCGCTTCGCTGAGGTAGTCCTCGCGAGCGGGTGTGAAGAAATCGATGACCACGGTTGCGAGTTTTGAATCCGTCTTCAGCTCGTGGTAGAGACCCTGTGGAATGAAGTACGAGTCTCCCTTTGATATCTTCCACATCCTCTCTCCAACCTTGAAGTCTCCCCCTCCTTCCAGGAAGATGCCAAATTGGGCGTGGGTGTGATTGTGCCACGGAAAGACGGAACCAGGGGCTATCTTGTACAGAACCATCATACCCGAAGCGGAGTGAGACAGTATTCTTCTCCTGACGCCCGGGAGGATTTCGTGCCAGGCGCCGGGCTTATCGCGCCACATCGCAGGCTCATCACGACCTTTGGGCCGCCTCTCTTTGTCAGTCACACGCGGAGAGAATAGATTTCGACTTATATCTTATCCGTAGGAAGACCCCGTTCCGGAAGTCGCGAGAACAGACTCTTGGGGAGTAGTTAGGCCTCCGCCTCTCTGTTGACGGGCCAGACGGTGCTCCCTCTTATGTCGTCGACCCCGAGGACGAACTGCATTACCCTCCCGAGTCCAATCCCGCACCCCGAGTGCGGGTGACCGCCGAACTCATTGTAGAAGTTCAGGTACCAGGCGAAGTCCTCCAGCCCTCCTCCCCTCTCCTTCAACAGCCTGAACATGCTCGACTCCAATAGTCGTTTCACTAGCCTGTCGTACTCGTACTCTCTCTCTGCCGCCCCCACCGCCTCCCCGCTGTACGGCAGAATCAAGTCTGCGCTGTCTACCAGCTCACGATTGATCGCATTCTCTTTCATGTTGAAGAACTTGATCGCCTTGGGGTAGTGAGTTATGAAGAGGGGCTGACTGCCCATGTACTCGACCAAGAGCTTCTCGTGCTGGCTCTTCAGGTCGTCTCCCCACCTCACCCCCTCGCCCTCGAGCAGCTCGACGGCGTCCGTGTAGGTCATC
>VBPP01000163.1 GCA_005877365.1 Nitrososphaerota archaeon | reverse complement strand
TGAAGTTTCCAAAGGAAATGAGAACGTTTTGTCCATCATGCAAGCGCCACACCCTGCACTCCGTCGCACTCTACAAGAGGGGGAAGGAGCGAGCCTCCTCGTGGGGGGCGAGGCGACAGGCTAGAAGAAAGAGGGGTTACGGCGGCCAGAAGTTCCCCGAGCTGATAAGGACAGCGAAAACGACCAAGAAGGCCACGCTGCGTCTAAAGTGTAAGGAGTGCAACAAGGAAGTCATGAGAAAGGGAACAAGGCTGAGAAAGGCGGAGATAGCCGGGTGAAGAGGAGCAGGGAGCCCATACCGAGACCGAGAAGCAGCTTCCTCCAGGTAAAGTGCCCGGATTGCGGGGAGGAGCGAGTCGTCTTCTCCTGCTCCACGAAGGAGGTTGGCTGCAGAGCGTGCGGGAGGAAGCTCGTGGAAAGCCTGGGCGGGAAGGCGAGAATCCTAGGCACCGTCGTGAAGAAGCTCGACTGAGCGCAGAAACGTCTATTAGCGAACCGAATCGCGTGGATTCTGGATGATGACCTCAGAGCAGGGTAGTAGCATGCCCGAACCGGGTGAAATAGTCGTCTGTACCGTGAGAGAGATCACTTCGCACGGCATCTACGTCAACCTCGACCAGTATGGCGGGATGAATGGCTTCCTGCACGTCTCGGAGATATCGACTGGCTGGGTGAGGAACATCGAGAGGGTCGCCAAGCCGCAGCAGAGGCTCGTCCTCAAGGTCATTCGAGCCGACAGGACGAGGAAGGAGATAGACCTCTCTCTGAGACAGGTTACGAATGAGGAGAGGAGAGCGAAAATCATTGAGTGGAAGAGGGCGGAGAGAGCCCAGGCGATAATGAGTGCCGTCAGGAAGAAGGTTAGTCTGGAGGAGAAGCAGCTGAACGAATGCGTCACAAAGATGGTCGAGCAGTTCGGGTCGCTCTACGCAGCGCTCGAGATGGCCGCGAAGAAGGGGGAGAAGGCGTTTGCCGGACTAGAGCTGCCGCAGGAGTTCGTGACGGCTGTAGTAGAGACAGCGACCGAGAAGATCGTGCCGCCGAAGTACGAGATCGGGGCGATAGTCGAGGTCTCCTCCAAGGCGCCCGATGGGGTTCAGCAGATCAAGAAGACACTGCTCGCGGCTGCGTCTTCACCCGGCTCGGCTGAAATCAAGATAACCTACGCAGGCGCACCGAGGTACAGAATCAGGATAACGGCCGACGATTACAAGCAAGCCGAGAAGATAATGGCTTTGGTCCTCGATAAGATCAAGGACGGCCTCGGGAAGCACGGGGCCTTCAATTTCAAGCGTGAAATCTCCAGGAAGTACGGCGGTGCCTCTTGAATTGAAGAGCCTCCTCTTGAAGTGCCTCAGCTGCGGCCGTTACACCCTCGCTCCAAAGTGTCCCAACTGTAAAGGGGATACCGTGACGGTCCATCCTGCCAGGTATTCGCCGGACGACAAGTACGCCAGGCATAAGAATCCTGGCGCCTACCAGGAAAGCGATTAAACGACCTGGTAGATCATTA
>VBPP01000162.1 GCA_005877365.1 Nitrososphaerota archaeon | reverse complement strand
TAGGGCGAAGCTTTCGTGGTACGCGGCTACTGCTTTCGCTGCAGAAGAACTGTCGGAGGTTTCTTAAAACCCGTCGCCTGGCAGTGCTCGAAGTGCTGGAACATCTTCTGCGAGGACTGCTGCCCCAAGAGGACGGGAATCGTCCTCAAGAAGCCCCTCTGTCCCGAGTGCAAAATCGAGTTGGCCGAAGACGGAGCTCGCGTTTTCGCTCGTCGATACAGCGTTTGTAGCAGCCGCTAAGCTACGTCGTCAACCGGTGGAGACGAACCGTCTCCTCCTTGACGCCCGCGGTTCAAGCTCAGCGAGCCGCTGATTTCGCTCGTGGTGCTTTAGGGTGGGGTCCGGATTGCGGGGGCTCTCTTGAGGCGGTCGTCGAGGTACCGTTGTCCAAAGTCGCCACCTCCGCGCTGAAGTAAGAGGGGAGCGTGTCGTAGGGGTTCGGAAGGCAGGCATCGGTGATGTAGAGCCATCTTACGTACGCTGCGCTAGCTATCTCGAATGCTGTGTCGAGAGTCGGAACGCCGTAGGAGATGTAGGCAGAATTGGGCGCGGCATGACCTCGATACTTCTGAAGCTCAGAGATCGGGGGGAGACCTGAATTCTCGTAGATGACCAAACAGTCGAGAGTCCCTATGAAGCTGGCGGGCACCACAGTCCCGGGGTTGCCCACCGTGTGGGTCATCCCGAGGGACTTCACATGGCCGTTCAGAGCAGAGTAATAGCTCTCGAACCCCTGAGTGTTCGACATCTCATCAATCATTATTCCGTTTACGCTGTACCATCTCTTGTAGGCGCTCACTTCTGATTCGACGGAAGACTTGCTCCTCTCCCCGTAATTCGTGTAGACATACCCTAACGTGGTAACGCCCGCGTTCTGGAGGTTCATTATCCCTGTCACGTACTCCGGGTTCTGGGAGCCGCCGGGCCCGTTGGAGGGATTAATCACAGCGATCATAGGCACCAGAGGATGGGAAGCGTGAACCCGGACCACTTCGCTCCAACTGCCGTCCGTTGGATGAGTGTAGAGTGGAATCAGGACACCCGTCGACCTCGTCGATGAGCGCGCGGGTCTAGAGATGGAAGTCAAGAAAGCCAGCCCGAGAATGATATGGGTCCCCGATCCGCTTCGCTTTTGACTCTTTGGGGCAGTCCGTATTGAGAATCCTTCAATCCTGAGGTGAAGCCTTATCTAGCTTCGACTGTCCGAGTTGGAAGCGATGCGTGCTGCAGCCGCAGTGCTGACAATTTCTGTGCTGCTCTTCGTGTTACCTCAGCCGATGACCGCTGCCAAGCAAGTCGGGGTCGTAAGGCATGTTGCAGACCTACCTGCAGGGCTTTTCGCGGAGGGTCTCGCCGCATCAGAAGACAATCTTTACGTCGGTACCTTGAGTTTCTCCTCTTCCCAAGGAACTATACTCGTCTTCGACGAAGATCGAGCACCGGATGGCGCCTTCACCGTCCCCGGTTTTCCCTTCGTGGGGCAGGTGGCCTTCCATGACGAAGACCTCTTTGCAGTTGCCTGCGACGCGTTTGCGCCATCAGCAACAGGAGCCGTGGTTCGAATAGACCAAGAGACCGGGGTCGTTTCCACGGTTGCGACAGAGCCAACGTGCCCGAACGGGCTGGCGATTGACCGTCACGGCAATATGTTCGTAACAAACATCTTCGATGGCAGCGTCTCCAAGGTTACGCCGTCAGGGACTGTTTCTACTTTTGCTTCAGGAGGTCTCCTCGCAGCTGGACCCGTTGACGGGTTTACTCTAGGTCCTAACGACATAGCTTTCAACAAGGCCGGGACCGCCCTCTTCGTGTCGAACGCAGGGAAGAACACCGTTGTGAAGATCGATGTGAACAAGGATGGGACAGCGGGGGCGGTTACGACCTTTGCTACGGGAATCCCGGCCCCAGACGGGCTCGCCTTCGATCAGAGCGGTAATCTGTACGTCTGCTCGCCGTTCACGAACGCGGTCTGGGTCGTCACCCCCTCTGGTGCAGCAGCGCCTGCGCCCTTCGATACCTCGAAGGAGAGTTTGAACAACCCATCCAACGTGGCCTTTCTAGGACACAGGCTGTTCATCTCAAACCTTGCGCTCTTCACCCCCGGCGTCCTCTCCAAGATTTCGGTGGTCAGGGTCCAGTCTCCGGGTCTGCAAGACGACTCATAGTCGGCGCCTCGCGCTACCTCCTCAGGTTCGACCCTTACTCGCTATTCATGATCACTGCCCTGAACAAGGGTCGTGAACCAGAAGGCCCAACGGCTACAATGAAATCTTCCTTCCCTTCTCAGGAATCACACACCTCCCTTTGAAGGAACGGAAGAGTTCGGGATGCTCCGTGTGTATCGGCACCACCTTCTCTGCGCGGACCGTTTGAACGAGGCGCCTCACACCCTCCAGCGGAGAGTGCCCTGAAGCGTGGATCTGATGATAGCTGAACCCCACGTGATCGACCCAGTTCTTGATGACACCTTCCTCCCTTTCTCCTTCCTCGTTGAAGGCTTCCGACGAGGAGTGCACGTAGACCCCGCCCTTATCAGGCTTGATGTCAATGATCTCGGGGAAGTTCCAGATATCAAGGTGAAGGAAGACTTCACCCTGCCGGTCGTGGACGTCCGTCGCGGTCATCCCGTGG
>VBPP01000161.1 GCA_005877365.1 Nitrososphaerota archaeon | reverse complement strand
GCGCCTGAGTCAGGGAACCTAGGGCTATTCGTTTTGCTGTTTTACCCCTTCTCCGGGGGCAACAGTGAGAGCAGTGGGGCTGGAAGGAAATGCGATGGGGAGGGCGGCGCCTTGTTCTTCATCCTGTAGATGAATAGGCAGATTAGGATTAGCATGCCAAGGCCAGTCAGGCCACGCTCGAGGCCGTATGATTGGTGCACTCCCGCCGCCTTTCTATTCTCGTGACGGAGTAACGAATGTTCATCTCGTCAGGCGGCGCGAACCTCCGCCAATCATCGGTCTTCTGAAGGGTCCGTCTTCGCCTTCGTAGGAAACATCGCGGGGGCACCCCTCGACTCGGCTAACCTCTGGATGACAGGTCCCACGATGGCAGTCACAAGGACAACCAACCCGATGAGCGAGAAGAATCCGCTGTCGATTATGCCCAAGGTCAAAGCGAGTTGCCCGATGACGAAAGAGAATTCTCCTCTCGGGACAAGCCATGACCCAAACAGGTAGGCGCTCTTGCTACTCCCCATTCGAAGAAAAATCTTGGCAGAGGCGAACCCGCCGACGAGCTTTCCTGAAACAACGAGCGCCATGACGCCGAGGAGGGGAAGGCCGATGATCAGGGCGGGGATCGGGTTGATCAGGCTGCCCATCGAGATGAAGAAGAGGACGATGAAGAGGTCCTTGATGGTCGTTATCCTGCTCTTCAAGAACTTGGAACGCTTTCCGCGTATCGAGAGTCCGATTATGAAGGCCCCGGTTCCGGGAGAATACCCGAAGACCGCGGCTAGAACCGCGAAGACAAATCCGAGACCGAGCGCGAAGAGGAAGGGGATTTCCTCATACTCCTCCTCGAAGGCGCCGAGGTAGTCAATTATCTTAGGCGCCACGTAGGTCGCGACCAAGTACCCAGCCACAACCAAGGCTATGCCGCCTCCAATCGTTGTCACTACCTGCACGAGAGAGCCACCCGAGAGCAGCGTGCCGTTCGATGTAAAAGAGGAGAGGGCGATGAGAAATACTACGGCAACCATGTCTTCCATTATCATGAGTGCCATGAGCGCCCCCGGCTCTGGAGAATTGACGAGGGGACGACTACCCCTCTCGAGGAACATCTTGCCGATTATGGCGGTGCTGCTGATGCTCGCCACCATCGCGAAGATGATGGACTGGAGAAGGCCAGCGCCGAGGATGACGGAGGACGCGGCGAATCCAAGGACGAAAGCAACGCCCATCTCAAGCACGGCGACGCCAGCGACCCTTCCGGCCAGCTTCCTGAGCTCGACAGGGTCGAGCTCTAGCCCGATGACAAAGAGGAGCAGAACGATCCCGATCGCGGAGAGATCGTTGATTGTGACAAGGTCTTTGACCCAGCCGAGAACATAAGGGCCTGCAATCATGCCCGCAACTATCTGTGCGGAAACGACGGGGAGTCTTAGCCGGGCGAAAGCCAGGCTGAAAATCAGGGCGAAGACAGAAAATATTCCTAGGTCGAGGAGGAAAATTGTTGTGCTGTCCACCGCGACCCCAAACTCGGTTCTATCTGCTAAACTTTCTTCTTCTGAAAGCGATTTTTCTCTCTCACCAATGGCAGGGGAAGACGCATTGAGGTTCCGAACGGCGCCTCCCCTCGATGGACCTGATATCAGATGCGATTTTCAGTCAAACCCGATTTACGGTACTCCCTCATATGAGTAGGCGACCCGTCCGTTTACGACTGTGGCGGCGACGCCCACCTTCCTCAGCATCGCGGGATGGATATCGCGAATATCCGAGTCCAGAATCGTCAGGTCGGCGAGGAATCCCTCGCGTATCTCCCCCAAGTTTCCCTCATTGAAACCGTTGAAGGCCGCGTTGATGGTGTACAGTCGAAGTGCTTCTTTAATGTCGAGCCTTTCCTCCGCCGAGTAATTGGCTCCGACCATCGCAGCCCACATCCCCAGGATTGGGCTGACCGGTTCGACTGGCGCATCCGAGCCTCCGGAGGCGGTCACTCCGTTTTTCAGCAACGACTTTAGGGGGTAGAGCCACTTGATCCTCCTCTCCCCGAGTCTCTCAGAGGCCCATTTGTCGGAGATGGCGAAATGTGGCTGCACGCTCACGCCGATTCCAGCCTCTTTCAATCGCTCCATCGTCTCGGCGGTGCAGAGGCTGCAGTGTTCGATCCTGTGTCTCCACTCGTTCTTGCCGCGAGTGACCGAGACGATCGCGTCAATCGCCTGCGAGACCGCCGCGTCCCCAATAGCGTGGATCAAGACCTGCTTCCCTAGGGAGTGCGCCTTTCCCAGGATTTCTTCCAGCTGCCCGCCTGTGTACCTCAGTATTCCCGAGTTGGTCGGGTCGTCCGCGTAGGGCTCGCGCAAAGCGGCCGTCCTCGCTCCGAGGGACCCGTCTGCGAATACCTTAACCCCGAGTATCTTGAGCATTCCGTCGTCCTCGTCTGGCTGACCGAACTCCGATACTTCCAGCCTCTTCAGCCCCGCCGCGGGGAGGTAGATCCGGTACCTCAAGGCTAGCTTCTTATTGCTGTGAAGGGAGAGAAATGCCCTGAGCTCCTGTTCGTAATTGGACGAGAGAATGCAGTGTAAACTAGTCAGGCCGCTCTTCGCCGCCTCATATTCTCCCGCGAGTATGTCGGCCTCTATCACCTCATCGTTCGGGGGGCGAATCCCGCCGAGGGCCTCCTCGACAGCGAGTTCTCTGATTATTCCAGTCAGCCTTCCACTCTCGTCTCTGTCGAAGACGCGTCCCCCCTCATTGGCTGCTGCCTCATCGATTCCGAGCCGATTCATCGCGACGCTGTTCAACAGGGCTACATGGCCACAGACCCTCGTCAGAATGACTGGGTTGTCCCGCGTGAGGTCGTCGATGTCGTCCCTCGAAGGATATCTTCGCTCCGTGAAGCCCTCCTGGTCCCACCCTCTTCCCATCACCCACTCTCCCGGGGGTGC